>CAIRSV010000306.1 GCA_903881265.1 uncultured Bacteroidota bacterium | reverse complement strand
GTCCGAGACCTAGATCGTTTAAAGAGGGCCCTACACAATGTTGATTTCGTGATTCACGCAGCGGCCTTGAAGCAGGTAGATAGCGGTGAATATAACCCGATGGAATTTATAAAGACAAATGTTCTCGGAAGCCAGAATGTAGTTGAGGCTTCAATCTATTGTGGAGTGAAGCGAGTGATTGCACTTTCGACTGATAAAGCTTCGTCACCGATTAATTTGTATGGTGCAACTAAGTTAACTGCCGATAAATTGTTTATTTCTGCAAATAATTATGGACAGCCACGAGGGACGAGTTTTTCGGTAGTTCGCTACGGAAATGTTATGGGGAGTCGAGGTTCGGTTATTCCATTTTTTAAAGAACTAAGTGCCAAAGGACAAAAAATTCCGGTTACAGATCTTAGAATGACTAGATTTTGGATAACGATAGATCATGCTTCACAGTTTATTTTAGAATCTCTCGTTATGATGCAGGGAGGAGAGTTGTACGTTCCTAAAATACCAAGCATGAAAATTGTGGATCTAGCTAAAGCCATAAACCAGAATGCCACTATATTTGAAATAGGCGTAAGGCCAGGTGAAAAGCTTCATGAAGAAATGATTTCTGAGGACGATAGCAGAAGGACATATGTACTGAAGGATAGATATGTAGTCACGCCAGTAAGTGCAGAGTGGGGTTTTATAACTCCACCAAATGCGCAATTTATGGAGGAAGGTACCGCTTATCGCTCAAACACTAATCAGGATTGGTTAACAGAGGGACAAATAAAGGAATTTATCTTAAGAAGTGATCAATAATGATTCACTATGGTCGTCATAAAATAAGTGACGACGATATTGAGAGCGTAGTTAAGTCATTACAGAGTGATTGGCTAACTACCGGTCCATTAGTCGAACTATTTGAAAATGAAATAGAAAGCGCCACGGGTTCTCCAGCTATAACAGTGAATTCAGGTACTGCGGCCCTGCATTGTGCATACGCGGCTATAGACCTCAAAAAAGGTGACGAGGTAATTACTCCCCCGATTACATTTGTTGCCACCCAGGCCACAGCAGCTTTTTTTGGTGCGAAAATAGTTTTCGCGGATGTAATTTCTGATACCGCCAATATTGACCCTAAATTTGTTGAAGAGAAAATTACAGATAAAACTAAAGCGATAGTTGCAGTTGATTACGCGGGGCACCCTGCAGACATGCACGCACTAAGGAGCATCGCCAATAAACACAATCTATTTTTGATAGAAGATGCATCTCACAGCCTGGGATCAACTTATTACAACCAGAAAGTAGGAACCTTAGCTGATATAACAACATTTTCTTTTTTCCCAACGAAGAACATCACAACAGCTGAGGGAGGTGCAATTTGCTCTCAGAATCCTCAATTGCTCGAGACAGCTAAAAGATTTGCAAGGCAAGGTTTAGTCAGAAATAAGAGAGAGTTCAAACTTGAATCTCATGGTCCATGGCACCAAGAAGTTCATAGTTTTGGATTCAATTATCGTCTGCCAGATGTTTTGTGCGCACTTGGGATATCACAAATAAAAAAACTTTCTGAATTTAAAGTGAAACGTAAAAAGATATTTGACTTTTATACGTCAGAGCTTTCAAATC
>CAIRSV010000305.1 GCA_903881265.1 uncultured Bacteroidota bacterium | reverse complement strand
TGCTAATTATTGTTTTTACGTTTGTGCCGCCATTTGTGACAGTCCCACACATGATGACATCGGCAGGAATACTCCTTTCTATATTAAGCGTACTATCGTACAAGGCAATGGGTTCGCGTTCTAAAAATATATCAAGCATCGATGTTGTAACGGGCGTTTTTTCGCACTACAAGCAGATACTCGTTTTCATCTATGCGATTGGCGTAATATTGACAGCGTTTTCCGTAATGGGTGCAGTGCCAGGAATTGCCGCAATTGCCGCGGTTCTTGTCATGTATTATGGAACGGATGTATTTAACCCTGCACCATTAATACCTGTGAAACAAGAGGGATATAGCTTTGAAGGAGGAGGCGCGTCTCTCACCCGCAAACTTAAGCAAATGAGTAAAAGTTTCTCTTCGTAATAAATACTTAAAAACAAACCCATTTTAAATAGTATTATGGGGAAAAATAAAAACAACAACGCGAAGAAGACTAATGCAAATTCCAATGCAAAGTATCCGATGGTAAGTATATGCACGCCCACATTTAATCGTCGCCCATTTGTACCTGCAATGCTTAAGTGTTTTGAAACCCAAACATACCCAAAGGACCGGATGGAATGGATTATTATTGACGATGGCACAGATAAAATTGAGGATTTGGTTACACATATTCCACAAGTAAAGTATTTTAAATATGACGACAAAATGACGCTGGGTAAGAAGCGAAATCTGTTAAACGAAAAGGCATCAGGCGACATTTTGGTGTATATGGACGACGACGATTATTATCCCCCGGATAGGGTAAGCCATGCGGTTGAAAGGTTGTTGAGTTCGCCCAAGGCGTTGTGCGCAGGGTCAAGCGCCATGTTCATCTACTTCAAGCACATTAATAAAATGCTGCAATTTGGTCCATATGGGCCGAACCACGCCACTGCCGCAACATTCGCCTTTAAGCGCGCGCTCCTTTCTACGACCCGATTTGACGAGGCATCCTCTGTTGCAGAGGAGAAGAAATTTTTGAAGGACTACACCATCCCGTTTGTTCAGTTGGACCCGAAGAAATCTATTCTTGTGTTCTCTCATAATCACAACTCATTTGACAAGAAAGAGCTGCTGAAACATGGACCAAACCCGACAATTCATGAAACGACTGTAACCCCGGCCGAGTTGGTCAAGGATGCAGGGATCTTAAAGTTTTTTATGGAGGATATTGACCCGCTATTAGATGCCTATGAGCCTGGCAGACCAGAACATAAACCCGACGTTACAAAACAGTTGGTAGAACTCAGGGCACAGAGAGAAAAGATGATGGCGGACCATGCAAAACAACAGGCGGAATACCAGGAGACTATGAACAAGCTGCAAGTTGCGAACAACCCGGCTGCTATACAAAACAAGCTGAACGAGATGAGTGGGATAATCCAACAACTTACGGTAGAAAACGGCAAACTCACGGATAAAGTCAAGTATCTTGAGGACAAAATGAAGCAGCTTATCAACGAGCGCATACAAGAAAAGATGAAGGAGCGACACATTGCGCTTTCTAATGCCGGGCCAACGGTAACAATGTCTGCCTCTTAATGCTACTTGCTAAACGCATAAAACGCATAAAACGCATAAAACGCTTACACACCAAATATACTTAAAGCTATGTTCAGTATATTTAGTATCATTAAACAATGGATGACTATTTGGCTTCACTACGAGATTTGGACGTGATTAACGAGACGTTAATGGACGCGAAAACCGAAGACGCGGGTTTTAACGTAATTAGTCGACGCGACAGCGGAGGGAAGACGAAAAAAGTGGAAATGTACACATCCTCGGGCATTGGCACTTGTATTAGAGACGCAGAAACGGGCGAATATTATAATGAAAAGGTCGGGTCTAAGGACGAGGACCTTTATTTCAAGATATCGCTATCAACTGGCGAGTGCACGAGTAAAAACAACTCGTCTGCCATGTATTTCCAGTCACCGGCCCACTACATGTCGTGCATGAAGAGCACGGTAAGCCCAGCAAATATTGCGCGATGGGAGGCACGCCGAGATGCGAGAATCGCCGAACTCAAAAAGCCAAAGCCAACCGTGCGAGGAGCTCAAATCGCTGTTATTGAGTAAATAAAAACGTGCACGAAAATCAAATGCGTTTTAATTTCTCAATAGTATATAG
>CAIRSV010000304.1 GCA_903881265.1 uncultured Bacteroidota bacterium | reverse complement strand
TCACGTTTGATGCCGAATTGTATAATGAGAATTACGAATTGATCAATACGCCTGATGTGAATCTTGTGATACTTGATTCGGCGAATACGAAATACCAATTTACAATGAATAAGAATGGAAATTCGTATTCATTAAATATCGGAAATCTAGGAGCAGGTAAATACTCCTATGCAACTTCTACCTCATTCAACGGACAACAATATACCGCGACAGGCAACCTTATTGTTGTTGCGCAGCATATTGAGGAAGTTAATACAACGGCTGATTTTGGCCTCTTGAATCAATTGGCTAAAAACTACGGTGGTGAATTTATCTATCCTTCACAGATTGCGTCATTGAAAGAAAAGATTAAACGCAATGCCTCAATCAAAACGATTCTGCGATCTACTGTCAATACCAATCCATTGATCGATTGGAAATGGTTGTTTGCCTTGCTGATTGCCTTACTCAGCATCGAGTGGTTTGTTAGAAAGCGAAGCGGGAATTATTAGTAGACCTATGACGATAGAGGTTGAACATTGCACGCTGATGCTTTAATTAAACCAGCTTCTAATTTGTTAACTTGTTTGAATCCCGAAGGGATGCAATTAGTATAACACTGTAAGGGCGAAATTAGTCTAACCAGTCAAATAAATAGTCAGTTTTATAATCGATTTCATACCTGCTTAGAAATTCAAGATATTCTTCCTTAAAGGTTTTCTTTTGATGATGCATTTCCTGGTTTAAAATATAATTGTAAACCTGCTCAATTTGAGAATGTGAATAGGAAAAAGCACCGTAGCCTTCTTGCCATGAAAATTTACCTTTTATAAAACCTTTTTCATTGATAAATTTAGATGAATTGTTTTTTACATCCCTCATTAAATCTGAAATGGACATGCTAGGTTTTAAGCCTATAAAACAATGAATGTGGTCGGCTACACCATTGACAATAATAGACTTTTGACCTTTGCCTGTAATGATACCTGAAATGTATTTGCACAATTCATCTCTCCATTTTTTATCAATTAAATTTTCTCTGCCCTTAACAGCAAATACCGTTTGTATATACAGTTGTGAAAATGTTCCGGCCATAATCAATTGAATGTGTTGATATCACCCCTTCGGGGTTTATTTCTTTTGTTTGTTATTTTTATAATCATATCAGCCCTCCGGGCTTGACGGTTTCTTTCTTCTTCACACCCTGAACCTAATTAATTTTTTGTTTTTTGTTCAAATACGTTGTTGGCATTTACCAAATCCAGCTTTTACGATGGGTTGTCTTTGTTTTAATTTTGGTCAGTCGAGTTGTGAATGGTCGTTATTCACTTTTCTTCGCCTCATTCGTAAAGATGCTGAATATCGTTGTGCCATAGCTTTTCGAACGATTGAAATTGGGATGTTGCTCGTAATTATTACGCGGCGTATGTTCGAGTATAAACCAACCCTCTAGATTCAACATATTTTTCTCAAAGATAAGCTTAGGGATATCATCAATATTTTTTAATGCATACGGTGGTCCAGCAAAAATAAAATCGAATGAGGTTGTGCAGTTCTTGATATAGGTGAAGACATCCATCTTTAACACCTTGAAGTTTTCAAATTTCAATTCGTCCACTGTCTTTTTGATGAATTGTATGGTGTTATGATCTTGTTCGACTAAGGTCAAGTCTGTACATCCTCTTGATGCCAATTCATAACTAATACTGCCTGTGCCTCCGAAGATATCAAGGGTTACAAGTTCTTCGATATCAAGATTGTTTTGAATAATATTAAACAGCCCTTCTTTTGCGATGTCGGTTGTCGGTCGAGCCGGCATATTCGTTGGAGGATGAAATTTTCGCCCTCCGTGTATTCCGCTGATTATGCGCATGTCACAACAGATAAAAGGTTGAAGAAATAATGTGTAGGTTGCGATAGCATCGTATCAGGATATTTCAACGCTGATACTCGGTTGCAATATTTTACGCTCGGAAAATAAAGTGATAACGCATCAAATACTACAGGCACTTGTTTCGATTCACCGAGAAGTTGTATCGTTATAGTCTCTTTGCTTATGTCCTTCACCGAAAGAATATGAGCGATATGATACGTGATATCAGTAACGCTTGTTTCGGTATAGATTTGATGAAGAATCAGGTTGTTCTTGTTGTACAGGGATAGGGTAGCGCAGTCATCTTTTACGCAAACAAATATGCTTTGATGTTCTTCATTCGTAAGTGCCGTCTGATACATATCAAGCAGACAAGATGATGCATCACAAAAGGTGGCATTTTTATAAAATGAACGAAGAAAGGCAACGGTAGATTTTTTAAGACTAAAGACAGATGTTCTATTGTTTTTCAGATGCTGAATATGCAATTCTTCTTCGGTTGGTAGCTCGTGGATTAATTCAAAATATGTATTTGCTTCATTTGGATCGAACAGGGATGTGGGAACTAAGGTAGAACGGGCGCTGTCGATGGCGATCGTTATGTTCTTGATATTCTTAAAAACGGGATCTGTTAATATGGCGTTGAAATCATTCTTACCCAGTACTTTCCTTTGCATATAATAATGCTTCAGTAGGTGTATCTGTGTATTTTCAGCATCAGTAATCACATACGAGAGATAGTTTTTTCCCAGCAACATGCTACACGAAAAATCAGACGCTTCTTTTAATAAGGTAATATTATTCGTTATCTGTACAGTAGGTTCCAAAGTCAATTTTCTAGTGAATCACAATATTAGAAAGAAATAGCCGAAATTAAAAATTGAACACTTCACACAGTCACCATAACCAACCACAGCGAAATGCTTCTAACGTTATCATCCCGCATAGGGAGCGGACTATTTCATCATACGCTTTCACTTGGTCTTCTTCTAGTTTGCTTTACATTTGTCGCCATATGCAAATAGAAGGTAGTTTAAAGGTGACAAACACATATCGGAATATTCTTAAGATAGCCTTGCCTATCAGTATCGCTATTCTGATACCGCAGCTCAACTTTCTGACGAATACCTTATTCCTAGGATTTTACAAACCTTCTCTTTCTTTCTTTTCAACGGAAGATTTACTAGCGGCTTCGGGTGTGGCGGGTATTTATTACCTCACGATGGTGATGGCCGATTATGGGTTGGTATCTGGTATATTGATGTTGATGAGTCGTAAAGCGGGTGAAAACGATAAGCGAGGCATGGCACAATTATTTTTCAATGGCATTGTCTTGTCGTTGGTGATGAGTTTGGTGATGATTGTCGTCTCCTTATTGATAGCGCCTGTTTTATTCCGTGCAGTTATTCATGAAAAGGCTATTGCCGAAGCAGCTGTGTCCTTTATTCGTATTCGTATCTGGGGTTTACCCTTCATTGTTCTTTGTCAGTTGGCAAATAGTCTATTTATGTCTACCTCTCAATCGAAGTATATTATCATCGGTTCAGGTGCGCAAACTGTTGTCAATATATTGTTCGATTATCTGTTGATTTTCGGCATTTGGATTTTTCCTGAAATGGGTATCGAAGGCACGGCCCTGGCTTCTGTCATATCTGAAGTAGTGTATATGTTGGTGTCGTTTGCAATCATTCAATATAGCAAGACCTTTATCGATTTTGTTATTCAATCGTTTAAAAACGTGGATATCGCCTTGATGAAACATATGTTGATTAAATCGTCTCCGCTCATCTTACAATATTTTTTAAGCATTGGCGCTTGGGAAGTTTTTTTTATCTATGTCGAACATTTGGGCAAGTCTGAATCGGCCTTGTCGCAAATATTCCGCAGTGTATTCGGTTTGGTTGGTGTCGCGGCATGGGCCTTGGCATCTACTTGTAATTCGATGGTCAGTAATCTAATAGGGCAACAAGCATTGGATGATGTCATACCCTTGATAAAAAAAATAGTCTCCATTAGTTTTCTAAGTGCTTTTGTTGTGGGCTTGCCACTCTTGATGTTTCCGAGATTCTTTTTACACTTACTAACCTCGGATATGCATTTGGTTGAAATGGGGATTACCTCATTACGTATTGTGGTATTGGCTACTTGGATGTTATCTATATCAACGATTGTGTTCAATGCCGTGGTTGGCACAGGTCATACTCGAACAAATATGGTATTCGAGTTAATTTCCATTGTCTTGTATTTGATGTATACGACCATCGTCATTGAGACATTGCACATGCCATTGCCGTATGCATGGCTTTCAGAGTTTGTCTATTGGCTTACTTTATTTAGTCTCAGTATGGTGTTTTTTTATTCTGGCAAATGGAAAAAAATACAGCGTTAGCGAGGTGTACATGCTTGGGCTGTTTAGTCTATTTCCAACGCATCGTAATTAATCAAGCTTACACAATCAACAAGCCAGCTTTGTAGATTGTATTCATCGGTTTGTTATACCAACACAAATCAAAATCTTCAAGACCAGCCTTTTCGTAATCAGTCTGCATTTCCTGAAATGTGACCATCCCTTGATGGTCTTTTCTGCAAGTATCTAAAAATTGCATGAGCCATTCACCTTCTTGTTTGCTTACTTGAAGCGTGATTGTCTCATTTTTTGCTTCAAAGGAAAGGGTCGCCATTTCCCATTGATTGCCTTTTTTCGATTTGGTGTAAAATTCAATCGATGGGGTTGTGCCCAACCAAACAACCTTAGCGGTTGGTTTATGATTGATGATACGTTCTTCTTGTAAGACCTTCAAAATATAATCAGAGGCAACAGATGGTTTTGGTATCTTATGTTCAAACCATTTTTGTAAAGGCTCATCAAGACCAATCGTATGCATATAGTTGAAGAGTGATTTTTTTAATCCAAAACTAAATGCCTCATGATCGGTGCCTTTCGGATCGCTAAACACGATATCGTTATTGGCAAACGTGCCGATGTTCTCATGTTCTTTTTTAACGAAATAGCTTGCCGGATTCATACCAACCGGACTATGAGCTGTCATTGCAAACTGATGCCAGAATCCTGATTTCAATACACCACATTGAAAAAGTTGTCGAACCATTTCTAATGAATCGACGGTTTCCTGTGCTGTTTGTGTTGGAAAGCCATACATCAGGTAGGCGTGCACCATGATGCCAGAAAGACTCAGATTTTTCATAACCTTAGCAACCTGTGATACGCTCACGCCTTTCTGTATTAATTCAAGTAACCTGTCTGATGCCACTTCCAATCCACCCGACACGCCGATACATCCAGATGCTTTTAAAAGTATACAAAGATCACGCGAGAAACTTTTTTCAAATCGTATGTTTGTCCACCATGAAACCACCATCTTGCGGCGAATAATTTCTATCGCTAAGGCCCTCATCAAGGCTGGCGGTGCAGCCTCATCCACAAAATGAAAACCGTTTTCCCCGGTCTTGTTAATCATCTCTTCCATACGATCGCAAAGCAGGCTTGCAGTCAGCGGTTCGTAGGATTTAATATAATCGAGTGAGATATCACAAAATGTACATTTGCCCCAATAACATCCATGAGCCATTGTCAGTTTATTCCATCGCCCATCGTTCCAAAGTCGGTGCATTGGATTCACAATTTCAATCACTGAAATATATTGATCAAGCAATAGATCGGTATAATCCGGTGTGCCGGTTTCGCTTTGTTTATAATCGCGTTGCAGACTATTGTTGACATACACCACTTCATTCTGTTGCAGCATAAAGCAGCGTTTCAACATACTGCTATCACGCGTTCCTTCGATATATTCGATGAGATTCTCTATCGGTGTTTCGCCATCATCTAAGGTGATGAAATCTATGCACTCAAATACACGCGCATCGCTAAGTGAACGAAGTTCGGTATTCGGGAATCCTCCACCCATGGCCGTTTTTACAGTAGGATAATGCTGTTTGATATATTGTGCACAGCGGAACGCGCTATACAAGTTGCCCGGAAAGGGAACTGAAAAGGCAACCAATTTGGGTTGTACCTGTTTTATTTTTTCATCAAGAAGTTCGAGTGTTATTGTATCGATATAAGTTGTTTCTTGCTGCAATAATGAATGAAGTTCATCAAACGAATTTGCTGATCGTCCGAGTCGTTCGGCATAGCGACTGAATCCAAAATGTTCATCTATGCATTCCTTAATTAAATCAGCTAAGTCTTCGAGATATAAAGTTGCCAAATGTTTGGCCTGATCATGCACACCCATATTGCCAAAGGCCCACACAAGATCATCAACCTGCTCAAAACGCGATGCACGAGGCAAAAAATCACCAAGGCAAATTCGATGCGCCAAGGTTGGATTTTTACCTTGTAAAAAAAGAAGGACTGCATCGATACTATGGATATACGACGACTTCAATGCTTGCATGCGTTTTGCATTGGCAGACAACGCTTCAGTGTTTGATTCAATTAAATCGAAGAGATGCGTTAGGTTCTCAGACGACAACATCTTTAGAATAACCTCAATACCCAAATCACATTGGAAGGACGATATAGCCTTTGTATTCAGAAAGCCTTTCAGGTAAGCCGTCGCAGGATAGGGCGTGTTGAGTTGTGTGAACGGTGGCGTAATCAATAAGACGGTGGCAGGCAAGTGCGATGATTTAGGTCGTAAAAATAGTAGTATTTGTCGAGTCGTGTATTGAATCAGTGAATTAATATTTCAATGGATGCGGTCATAGATATTGCTCGTTGTAAAGCGAGTACGAATTTTATTTAGCAAAATATATAGCTTACTTTTGGACATCTTTTACATTAAGAACGAGAATAATGCCTTTATTACAGATAACACATCATGTGGTGAAACAAGCCGACAACGTGGCGACAACCACTTTTTCTTATCTTGACAAGTTCAGAGATTTTGCGGTTTCATTTATACCCAAACTCGTTGGCGCATTGATATTATTGCTGATTGGGCGTTGGGTGATACGAAAATTGATTGGCATACTCCGTAAGTTGGTATCTGCTAAAGAGTATGATCCTTCCTTAGAGACATTTGTCTTGTCATTGGCAAAAGTGTTTATGACCATACTCTTGTTTATTACCATAGCAGGTATTTTGGGCGTTGATACAACAGCCTTCAGTGCCTTGATAGTAGGTGCTGGTGTGGCAATTGGTTCAGCCTTAAACGGCACCTTAGGCAATTTTGCAGGTGGCGTGATGATGATTATCTTCAAGCCGTTTAAAGTAGGCGATATGATCGAAGCGCAGAGTATAACTGGCGTAGTAACCGAACAAGGCGTTTTTAATACAACTGTGCTCACAGCCGATAACAAAACTGTTTTTATTCCGAATGGTGCCTTGTCGACTGGTGTGATTACCAACTATTCAACCCATGGCAATCTTCGTGTTGATTTGACAATGGGTATTTCAACGAATCAGGATATTGATTCTGCAAAGAAAGTGGCAATCGAAGCGATGTATTCACATCCGAAGGTATTGAAATTTCCTACGCCTGAGGTCAGTGTATTGAGGGTGGCAGACCATATCGTGTACCTTGCTATCAGACCTTATTGCGCGCAACCTGATTATTGGAATGTATACTTCGGTTGTACCGAATTAGTCAAAAATGCTTGGGATAAAGCGCATGTTGAAGGTCCGTCAACGCAACGGATAGCCGCCAATTAAACAATTTATTTTTTACAAACATCACAACGTATATGCGAACGCTTACACTATTTTTATTCTTACTTCCTTTTGTTGCGAACAGTCAGGAAAAAAAACAAATTTCACTGGAAGATATTTTTGCCAAAGGCACCTTCAGGTCCGAATCCGTCGCTGGTTTCAGGTCAATGAAAGATGGCAATTTCTTTTCTGAAATCAATACCGCTGGTGAATTACAAAAAGTTCGATTTGTCGACGGCAACGTAGAAAAAGTATTGGTGAATCTGAAGAAGCTAAGTGTCGACGGGAAGTCGCTGACTGTTGATGATTATGCCTTTAATGCAGATGAATCAAAATTATTGTTATTCACTGAGAGCGAAAATATTTACAGGCGATCAGTGCTGCACAAGGTCTATGTCTATGACCTACAAACCGAAATGCTCGCTCAGGTGAAGGACGAAAAGATTCTGCATGCGACTTTTTCACCGCAAAGCGATAAGGTGGCCTATGTCTATAAAAATAATCTCTATTATCTTGATTTGATGTCAAATGAAACTGTTGCTGTCACTGATGACGGTAATTACAATAGGATCAATGGTAATTGTGATTGGGTGTATGAAGAGGAATTTGAATTTACAAAAGCATTTGAATGGGGGACAAATGGAAACTATTTGGCCTATTACCATTTTGATCAGACCGATGTGCCTGAATATAATTTCGCGGTATACGATAGCTTATATCCCACAAATTATAGCTATAAATATCCTAAGGCAGGCGAAAAAAATGCTACGATTGCTATCAATATTTTTCAATTAAAAAGTGGCAAAACAATTCATTGCGATCTAGGTGAGAATGATGATATCTACATTCCACGTATCAAAGTGAGTGCGTATAACAATGCCCTCATCATTTATCGGATGAATCGTCTTCAAAACAAACTTGAAATGTTATCGGTGAATCCGAGTAATGGGTTTTCTGAATTGATCTTTGAAGAGAAAAGTGAAACCTATATCGAAGTGAATGATGGCATTAAATTTCTTGAAAAGCGAAATGCCTTCGTGTATACATCCGAAAAAGATGGGTATAATCACCTATACCTGTATGATATCGATAGTCGGTCTGCGTCGCAAATAACAAGAGGTAACTGGGACGTGGTTTCGATACAAGGTGTGGATGAAAAAAATAGCAAGGTGTATTATATCGGCACTGAGCTATCATCGATGGATAGAAATCTTTTTTCGATTGCATTCAATGGCGAACAGAAAGTAACGATGACACCTGAAAAGGGATGGCATGATATTGACTTCAGTAACGGGTTCGAATATTTTATGGATAAATTTTCGATCTTGAACATACCACCTATCTATACCATTAAAAATAAGGATGGCAATCTAATCAGAACCTTGAAGGATAATCAGAGTTTGAAGAAAAAGATGGCTGAATATAATTTGGCAAATGTTGAAATGATGCAGGTTCCAAATGAAGAAGGTATGCTATTGAATGCATGGATATTGAAGCCTTCTACTTTTTCTGCCGCGAAGAAATATCCCTTATTGATGTTTCAATATAGTGGTCCGGGTTCACAGCAAGTGATGAATCAATTCTCACTTCGCGATTATTGGTGGTATCAGATGCTAGCTGAAAAAGGATATATCATTGCCTGTGTTGATGGCACCGGTACTGGTTTTAGGGGCGAGGCGTTCAAGAAAAAGACCTATCTGCAACTCGGCAAATTTGAAAGTGATGATCAAATTGCTGCGGCGAAATATTTTGGTAAACAAGCCTATATCGATGCGTCGCGCATTGGTATCTGGGGTTGGAGTTATGGCGGATACATGAGTAGTATTTGTATGTTCAAAGGTGCTGATGTCTTCAAGACGGGTATTGCGGTGGCGCCTGTTACCAATTGGCGATATTATGATAATATTTATACAGAGCGCTATATGCGCACGCCACAAGAAAATGCAAAAGGGTACGATGATAATTCGCCTGTGAATATGGTGAAACAGTTAAAAGGTAATTTTCTATTGATTCACGGTACGGCCGATGATAATGTGCATTATCAGAACAGCATTATGCTGATTGATGCAATGATTAAGGCGAATAAAGACTATGACGCCGAATTTTATCCGAATAAAAACCACGGAATCAGCGGTGGAAACACACGACTTCATCTATACCGCCGAATGACGAATTTTTTACTTGAGAAATTATAGTTTTTCAAGGGCCCTTTTTTTGTGGCGCATGCTTATCAACAATCAGTGGATTCTATCATGATGCCCTACTTTTTCCTTACTTTTTCTGACAGAATTGCTTGTGGTGCTGTAACTTTGGCGCACAATTTTATTGTATGTTATCAGAACAAGAATTACAATCCTTAAAGAACAGATTCGGCATTATAGGAAATGAGCCTTCCCTGAATTACTCACTGGGCGTGGCATTACAGGTTGCGAATACAGATTTAACGGTATTGATACAGGGTGAAAGTGGGGTAGGTAAGGAAGTTTTTTCTCAAATCATTCACTCACAAAGCGCCCGCAAGCATAATAAGTTTATTGCCATCAACTGTGGCGCCATACCTGAAGGTACAATCGACAGCGAATTGTTCGGTCATGAGAAAGG
>CAIRSV010000303.1 GCA_903881265.1 uncultured Bacteroidota bacterium | reverse complement strand
CCGGCAAGGCCTTCATCTCTTCTTTATCAAACGTAATCACCACAGCCATAAAGACCAATGAGCTAACCACGAAACTTGTTATGCCTGCAATAAATCCGCTCAGGTGCAACACGTCGAACAGGTATTGCTTGCCCAAAAACATCGCATACACAAGGCCCAGATACAAGACCAGTTTCTTGACATCGTAAGGCACCGGATAATGCTTTTTGCCCCATACATAGGTAATCACTAGCATGCTCAGATAGCAGGCGAAGGTAGCCCAAGACGCACCGGTATAATGATATAAGGGGACCAATAAGATATTTAGCATGACGGTGATACCAACACCAATCAAGGTTATCACTGCGCCGCTCATCGTGCGATTGGTTAGTTTGTACCAGATACTCAGGTTGTAATAAATGCCGATAAAGATATTTGCCATGGTAAGTACCGGAATGATATGCATCCCTTCGGCGTACTCCTTATTGCGATGAGCAATGAAGGATTCGATAAAATGAAGGTTCATCGTGATGCCAAGAAATATAAAACAACAGATAATCACAAAGAACTTCGTGATACGAGCATAGGTCTCAGGGGCATCTTTGCTATTGGCTTGATTAAAAAAGAAAGGCTCTGCACCCATCTTGAAGACCTGTATAAACAAAGTAGCTAATACCGCTAGTTTGTAATTGGCAATGAATACACCAAACTCATGATCAAGCACTTCAGCAGGGTCCGATAATAAACGATAATACATGATTCGGCTTAAAAAGTCATTGATCATACCACCAAAACCAACGATGATAATGGGGAAACTATACAGCATAATCTCCTTCAGTAACTTGATATTGATACCGGGTTGATACCCTTTCCACTCGGGTAAAAGTAGCATCAGGGTGCCGATACTTGAAATCAGGCCGGCGATGATCAGGTAACCCACACCGATGGTAGGATTGTATAGCCAAGTTGGTATACTTGTGCCGTGTTTGATTAGATAGGGGCAAACGATTAGCCAGAACACAACAAATGTCACGTTGATCATGATATTCATAAACTTGATCAAGGCAAATTTCTTAGGTCGTCCTTCATGCCGCAGTTTGGCAAAGGGTATGGTGGATAAGGTATCGATACACACGATCCATATCATCCAGATATAATAATCGGTGCTGCGTTGCATATCAAAAAGGTGGGTCATAGGCTGTTTGCCAGCCATCAATAAAATGGTGAATAAAAGCGAGGTCCCCACCAGAAACGTATTGAGTGTATTGAACAATTTCTGTTTGTCGATGAGCTGACTGAATCTGAAATACGTAGTCTCCAAACCCAGGGTGAAAATGATGTTCAAAAAAGGAACGATCACATACACTTGCGATACGGCCGCAATACCTTCTGGTTTATATAACCACGCGAGTAAAATGGATGTCAGAAAAAAATTAAGGAAACGACCGACGATATTACTTAATCCGTACCACAGTGTTTGACCGGCTAATTTTTTAATACTCAATGTATGTATGATTTGAAGTGGTAAAAGTAATAGCTTGCCTGTCTTTTTTTTAATTATTCTTTCAACATTGCTTCAAAGGAATGTTAATGCGTAAGGTATTTCAATCGCATTCATTTCTTCCCCGCACCGTCTCGACAAACGTATTCATCTCTCGCCTTCTCTTAAACTGTCGGACGTTGCGGATGAATGTGCGCCTCGGTTCGTGTCCCCACGAACAATCTATGTAAACTTATTTTAGGACGATACACCCTGATACTTGCCCAACTTTACCCTATGTTATACAGCAAGATGGCATTACCTTTGCCCACTTTATGAAATACGCAAGTGAAATCGAGAAACGCAAGACTTTTGCCATCATTTCTCACCCCGATGCCGGTAAAACCACTCTCACCGAGAAATTCCTCCTTTTCGGTGGTGCCATTCAAACCGCAGGTGCCGTGAAATCAAACAAGATTAAGAAACACGCTACCTCCGACTTTATGGAAATCGAACGTCAACGAGGTATCTCGGTGGCGACCTCGGTGATGAGCTTCGAATACAAGGATAAACTCATTAACCTCCTCGATACACCCGGGCATAAAGATTTTGCAGAAGATACCTATCGTACCCTTACCGCCGTCGATAGTGTGGTGCTCGTGATTGATTGTGTGAAAGGCGTGGAGGAACAGACCGAAAAATTGATGGAAGTCTGCCGTATGCGCGATACACCCGTGATTATCTTTATTAATAAGATGGATCGCGATGGCCGCAATCCCTTTGACCTGCTCGAAGAAGTTGAAAAGAAACTCCGGATTAAAACCCAGCCTTTGTCGTGGCCTATCAATATGGGGCGCGATTTCAAAGGCGTGTATAATGTGCACAATCACAGTCTCCTCACCTTTGGTGCGCATCAAAAAGCCACCGATGAGGATATGGTAAAAATACCCGACCTGTCGACTCCGCTTATCGAGGAACTCGTGGGCAAGAAGGATGCCGATGCGCTTCGTGAAGATATGGAACTCATCATGGGCGTCTATGAAAGTTTTGATAAGGAGGCGTATTTGGCCGGCGAGTTGGCACCCGTGTTTTTCGGTAGTGCGGTCAATAACTTCGGTATCAAGGATCTGCTCGACACCTTTATACAAATAGCGCCTTCGCCTAAACCACGTATGACCGACACTCGCGAGGTGAAAGCCGAAGAAGATAAATTCACTGGGTTTGTATTTAAAATACATGCCAATATCGATCCCCGTCACCGCGACAGGGTGGCTTTCTTGCGTATCTGCTCGGGCAAGTTTGAACGCAATACGTTTTACCATCACGTGCGCTTAGATAAAAATGTGCGTTTCAGCAACCCGTATACTTTTTTGGCCAGGGAAAAAAATGTAGTCGATGATGCCTATCCGGGTGATGTGGTGGGCTTGTTTGATACAGGTAATTTTAAAATCGGCGATACGCTTACAGAAAGCGAAGTGATGACCTATGTTGGGATACCAAGTTTCTCGCCCGAGATATTCAAGGAGCTCATCAATAATGATCCGATGAAAACCAAGCAACTCGAAAAGGGTATTCGTCAGTTGACGGATGAAGGGGTCGCACAATTGTTTACACAGCATGGTGGCAACCGCAAAATCATAGGTTGCGTGGGCGATTTGCAGTTTGAAGTGATTCAATATCGTCTGTTACAAGAATATGGTGCGGCCTGCAGTTTTAAAACCCTTCCTTTCTATAAGGCTTGTTGGATACAGGGTGATGCCACTAAAGTGGCTGATTTTGTGCGTTACAAGCAGGCCAATGTGGTGAACGATAAGGAAGATAATTTGGTGTATCTAGCCGAAAGCGAATGGTACCTAAATACCGAGAGATCCAATAATCCGGCCATCAAATTTTTTATTACCAACGATTATAAACACGAGTTGGCGTAACTATTTTTTACTGCTGAAAATTAAGTGATAAGGCTGTCAGTCATTCGTCTTGAGGTTGCCGCAGTGCACGTGTCGAATAGATGCTTGAATGTTTATTCGCCAGGTTTGTTTTTGAGTATGCCGATTACAAAGTTGATGACTTTCGAGAAGATGGAAATTTTTTCCTCGGTTGATTTACCTACTTTCAAGGTCGAGAGCAGGTTGTCGTTTATAGCAAGCGAATGATTGATTTGAGGAAGGACAAGAAAGTACATATAAAACGCAAACAAGAGCATAAACGATACAGTGGTATAGCGAAGCAATTTGCGTTTATCATTTATGTAAGCAACGATCGATAGACTGCCGACAAGAAACAAAAGAAGAAATATCCAATGGTGGGTAAACCAACTACTTTGAATAAAATGCATCGATCAAATTGATTAATAGGTTTGTAAAATTATTGAATCCCGATGGAAAAAGAACATTCGTTTCGCGGATATTCTGAAAAAAAGGCTATATTTTTGTTCCCTTCGATATGAAACGACTTTATAGCTTTCTTTTTCTTGTGTTGTTTGCGGCCAATTGTATGGCGGCAGGCGATGATGTGAAGTTGTTTTCATTATATCCTGTTCCCTTGAAAACAAGTCGGCTTTCTGTTCAAATCAATTACAGCGGTTCTAGTATCAGTAGCTTCGAGGTTAGGAGTTTAATCGGAAAAAAAATTCAGCAAAAAAATATACCCACGGGTGCCGACCTAATTTCATTCGATGAGATGGATGTCAATCCCAACGGGGTCTATATTGTCTTAGCCAAGGATGCCAACGGCAAAGTTCTTGAAATATCTAAATTCACTATCAACAAATAATTCATGCGTTCGACTAAATCACTCATCTACGGACGCAATCCCGTACTCGAAGCTTTACAAAATAATGTGCCGTTAGATCGTATCCTCATGCATCACACGATCTCGGGTGAGAACGTGGGCGATATCATTCGTATGGCTAAGCAGGCAGGTACTCCTATCGTACGCGTGCCGGTTGAGAAGCTCAATGCAATGGTGCGTGGTGTACATCAGGGGGTGATTGCCTTTGGTTCGATTGTCGATTACACGCCTTTGCAAGATATTATTTCACATTTATATGATCAGGGTAAAACGCCCTTCTTATTATTATTGGATGGTATTACCGATGTGCGAAATACGGGGGCTATCATTCGAAGCGCGGTTTGTTGCGGTGCGGATGCCATTATCTTCTCAGAAAAGAATTCGGCGCCCTTGCACGAAGATATGGTAAAGACATCAGCGGGTGCGATGATGCAAATTACCTTCTGTCGTGAAAAGAATCTTAGCTATATTCTTGAAACCCTAAAGATGAATGGAATTAAAATATTTTCATCTGATTTGAAAGCTACTAGGTCATTGATGGATATCGATTTTAAAACACCTAGCTGTCTGGTGCTTGGTGCCGAAGAAAAAGGGATTTCGCGCGCCACGCAAGAGCAATGTGATGAAACCTTTATTATTCCAATGCAGGGTAATTTCGATAGTTTTAATGTGTCTGTCGCGGCAGGTATCATCTGTTTCGAAGCGATGAAACAGCGAATGGCTTAGACGCATGTACGTTTATTCGTTCAGTGATTTAATTCAGTAGGATGCATTGATTGCGCGAAGTAAATGTGTTGTCATTGGTCAGTATGATGCTGATTAAAATTTGGAAGCAAGGCCTATGGCTAGAAGTAGAATGCGTTGCGCTTTCTATTCTGTGAATGAAAGTTTGCAGTTCTAAAATTAATTTCTATCTTACTCCAAAATTATATTTCATTATGGGTCTATTTGTCAAAAAATCACTCGATAAGCTGTTAGCTGAGTCGCAGGAAAAGGGAGAACATTCATTAAAGCGATCCTTAGGGTCGGGTGCCTTGTTGGCCTTAGGTATAGGAGCGATTATTGGTGCCGGTATCTTTGTGCGTACAGCGGCAGCGGCCGGTAATCATGCCGGTCCGGGAGTGATGATCTCGTATATTATTGCGGGTATTGGTTGTGCTTTTGCAGGTTTATGTTATGTTGAATTTGCGTCTATGATACCAATTGCTGGTAGCGCGTATACATATTCATATGCAACGATGGGTGAATTGATTGCTTGGATTATAGGTTGGGATCTTATATTGGAATACGCATTGGGAGCGGCTTGTGTGGCTATCGCGTGGAGTGAATATTTGAATAAATTATGTGAGCATTACTTCGGGTTTACTATACCCTATGAATTTTGCCATTCACCTTTCCAGGCGTCGTTGGAAGGTGTGCATGGCATTATCAATATTCCAGCAGTCTTGATATTAGCTATTTTGACGGCTATTCTGATACGTGGTACCAAAGAGTCAGCAAATGTTAATTCAATCATTGTCATTATCAAAGTCATCATTGTCTTACTTTTCATCGGATTCGGCTGGCATTTTATCATGCCCGAAAATCATGCTGTGATCATACCAGCGAATACCGGAGAAACAGGGGCCTTTGGATGGAGTGGTATACTTCGCGGGGCTGGCATTGTTTTCTTTGCCTATGTAGGTTTTGATGCGGTGAGTACGGCTGCACAGGAAGCCAAGAATCCGCAAAAAGGAATGCCGATCGGTATTTTGGGTTCGCTTGCTTTTTGTACCGTGCTCTATATCCTATTCTCTTATGTCTTGACAGGCATTGCCAATTACAAAGATTTCAGTGTTACCGGTCCTGGACATGAAGCGGCAGTGGCGTATGCTATTTCTCATTATATGCACGGTTACGAATGGTTTGCTGGATTAATAACCATCGCTATTTTAGCTGGGTTTTCGTCTGTGATACTTGTCATGTTACTAGGTCAATCACGTGTATTTTATTCAATGAGTAAGGATGGCTTATTGCCAAAATCGTTTTCGGAAGTTCACCCTACATTTAAAACACCAGCCAAAGCTAATATGTGGTTGTTTTTACTCGTAGGTGTTTTTGCGGCTTTTGTACCGGGGGATATTGTGGGTGATATGACTAGTATCGGCACCTTGTTTGCCTTTATTTTAGTTTCCGCCGGTGTCATTATTATGCGAAAATCAAATCCGGATACACCGCGTCCATTCCGTGTGGCGTTGGTTCCTTTGATTCCGATATTAGGCATTTTGATTTGCGGTTTCATGGTATTCGGACTTGGCTGGGAAAACTGGAGTCGACTCGTGGCCTGGTTACTGATTGGGTTTGATATCTATCTGTTGTATAGTTTGAAAAACAGTCACCTGGCTGATTTAGCAACAGAAGGAAAGAAAAGCAGACTGATTAGTCTGATTGGATTAGGCACCGCCGCCATGTTGCTACTGATGACCTTCTCACATTATGCAAAAGATTTGGGCGAGTTGATGAGCGGTTATAAGGCAGATGAGGCCTTCTTCTACTTTGTGGTTCTTTTCTCTATAATCCACCTACTTGGATTCGGATTGAATTACCTGCGTAAGAGAAATGCATAGTCTTTTTGGTTTTTAATTAAGAGAATTCCTCGAAGCTTGCTACGGATAATAAATTTTTGCCACAGATTCACAGAGTATAAAAAATCATTTGAATGAATCTGTGAATTTGTGGCACTCATTGTATTTAATCACCTACTTGGATTCGGATTGAATTACCTACGTAAGAGAAATGCATAGCCTTTTTGGTTTTTAACTGAGAGAACTCCTCTAAGCTTGCTACGAATAATAAATTTTTGCCACAGATTCACAGAGTATAAAAAATCAGTTGAATCAATCTGTGAATTTGTGGCACTCATTGTATTTAATCAACTACTTGGATTCGGATTGAATTACCCGCGTAAGAGAAATGCATAGCTTTTTTGGTTTTTAATTGAGAGAACTCCTCAAAGCTTGCCACAGATTCACAGAGTATAAAAAATCAGTTGAATGAATCTGTGAATTTGTGGCATTCATTGTATTTGATCACCTACTTGGATTTGGATTGAATTACCTACGTAAGAGAAATGCATAGCCTTTTTGGTTTTTAATTACCAGAATTCCTCGAAGCTTGCTACGAATAATAAATTTTTGCCACAGATTCGCAGAGTATAAAAAATCAGTTGAATCAATCTGTGAATTTGTGGCATTCATTGTATTTAATCAACTACTTGGATTCGGATTGAATTACCCGCGTAAGAGAAATGCATAGCCTTTTTGGTTTTTAATTGAGAGAACTCCTCGAAGCTTGCTACAGATTCACAGAGTATAAAAAATCAGTTGAATGGATCTGTGAATTTGTGGCATTCATTGTATTTGAATCGTGGTATTTGTAATTGATGAAATTGTAAGAATGTCGGATTATATTTATCCTCTTAAAATACGAACATGAAAAAAGTATATGTTGTTCTGCTGATTAGCAGTTTGTTTGCCTGCAATTTCGATGAACGCCGCCTCAATGAAGATGCTCAGCGTTTCATCGATGAATATTCGAAGGAGTATGTCAAATTATATGCGGCATCGCAAGAAGCCCAATGGAAATCAAATATCGATATCAAGGAGGGCGATAGCACGAATTCAATTCAAACTCGCAAGACAGAAGAAGCATTCGCTGCGTTTACAGGCAGTGAAGGTGTAATCAAGAAAGCAAAAGCGTTTATGGCGCATGCTACATCACTCACTGAATTGCAACGAAAACAAATGGAAGCGATCTTGTTTTCTGCAGCCAATAACCCTGCGATTGTCGACAGCATTGTGAAAGCACGAATCAAGGCGGAGACTGCGCAGACTGAAAAACTTTTTGGCTATCAATATAAAATTGGCAATCAGAAAGTGAATACAAATGATATCGATGATATTCTTAAAAATGAGACCGACCTAACCAAACGCCGACAAGCCTGGGAGGCAAGTAAGGAAGTTGGGAAAGGCTTGAAGGAAGGATTAATTGCGCTTCGTGGATTGCGAAATAAAACGGTTCAGGCCTTGGGCTATAAAGATTATTTCAATTATCAGGTATCAGAATACAACATGACCACCGACGAGATGATGGCATTGAATCATAAAATCATGAAAGAAATGTGGCCGCTTTACAGAGAGATGCACACGTATATGCGCTACGAATTGGCAAAGAAATACAAGCAGTCTGTCGTGCCTGATTATTTACCTGCCGATTGGATTCCTAATCGTTGGGCGCAAGACTGGAGCAGTGAGGTACAGGTGCAAGGTATCAATCTCGATAGCATACTTAAAACAAAAGGCGCTGCTTGGATACCTAAGCAGGCAGAAGCATTTTATGTCAGTCTGGGTTATGCGCCTTTGCCAACAACATTTTGGGAGAAGTCGAGCTTGTATCCCTACAAAGCCGATAGTAATGTGAAGAAAAATAATCATGCGAGTGCATGGCATATGGATTTAAATCAGGATGTACGTAGTTTGATGAGCGTCGAAGCAAACAGCGAATGGTGGGAGACTGCCAATCATGAGTTAGGGCATATTTATTATTACATGACTTATACTAATAAAGATGTGCCGCCATTGTTGCGCGCAGGCGCTAATCGTGCGTATCATGAAGCGATGGGTACCTTGATGGGATTGGCTGCTATGCAAAAACCATTTCTTGAAAATGCAGGACTTATTCCGAAGGGTGTCAAAACCGATTCGATACAATCGTTGCTGAAAGAAGCGATGAATTCGGCCGTCTTTATTTCGTTTTCAAGTGGCGTGATGACAGGCTTTGAAAAAAGTATTTATTCAGATAACCTTCCGTCGACTGAATGGAATAAAAAGTGGTGGGACTTGGTGAAACAATATCAAGGCGTGGTACCGCCAACCGCACGAGGGGAAGAATATTGTGATGCGGCTACAAAAACACATATCAATGATGATGCTGCGCAATATTACGATTACGCCTTGTCGTATGTAATTCTGTATCAGATGCATCAGCATATCGCTAAGAATATCCTACACCAAGATCCGCATGCCTGCAATTATTTCGGTCATAAGGAAATCGGTGATTTTCTTCGCAAAATTATGTATCCGGGTTCGAGCAAAGACTGGCGCAAGGTGTTAAAAGAAACGACAGGTGACGACTTGAATGCCAATGCGATGGTCGATTATTTTTCGCCCTTGATGGGTTGGTTGAAAGAGCAGAACAATGGCAGGAAATACACCTTGCCTGAAAGTTTGTAAGTAGAATAGAAATGAAGGTTCTTGGAATTTACATTGGATAAGATCCAACATCACGATTTCAAGGCAATGAATTGTCTTTCCCAAAACATCTCATACATCTCTTTCCAGCCTTTCCACATCGGATCAGATCCTACGGAAAAATTATGCCAAATAGAAATGAAGGTGCCACCAACTTGTGCGGTGATGTCGGCATAGTGTATCATCTCTTGAAAGGCTTCATCGACAGAAAAATGTTGTTCGAAATATGAATTGCATTCCATGAAACTAAACGGATAGATTGTATGTTGTTGTCTCTTGAGTCCATCACTCTAACTGTTATTTAATGGAATCCGATCATGG
>CAIRSV010000302.1 GCA_903881265.1 uncultured Bacteroidota bacterium | reverse complement strand
CATCTGCCAAAATAATATTGGCATACGCCTCAATTATAGGCACAGCTCTAGGAACTGCACATACATCATGCCGACCTTCGATGTGTAATGAAACCTCTTGTCCTTTTGTATCAATGGTCTGCTGTGTTTTACGAATACTAGAAATTGGCTTGAAAGCCACATGGAAAAAAATATCATTGCCGTTACTGATACCACCTTGTATGCCACCACTAAAATTAGTGTGCGTATCTACCTTACCATCTTTCATCACAAACGCATCATTGTATTCACTTCCTTTCATAGCGCAAGAGGCAAAGCCATAACCATATTCAAATCCTTTGACACTATTAATTGATAACATAGCATGACCTAGTTGAGCATGTAGTTTTGAAAAAATAGGTTCCCCTAATCCAACAGGTACATTCTTTATGACACACGTAATCACACCGCCTAAAGTATCACCTTCTGCCTGAACCGCATCAATGTGTGCTTTCATTTGACGAGCAACCTGCTCATCAGGACAACGAAGTTCATTGGCATCGATGTCAAGAAGATCCAAGTGAGTATATGCGTTGCGATTGGGTAACGCCACTGTACCGATTTGAGAAACATATGCCGTTGTTTGAATAGCAGTTTGATGACGAAGTAACTGATAGGCGATATCACCTGCAGCCACCAATGGGGCAGTGACACGAACAGAACTTCGCCCTCCTCCCCTATGATCGCGGATGCCATATTTAGCCGCATACGTATAATCAGCATGATTGGGGCGATAGACATCTTTAAGCAAATCATAATCAGCTGACTTGACATCCTTGTTTTTGATGAGAATACAAATTGGCGCGCCAGTGGTTGTCGATTCAAATAGACCAGACATCATCTCAAGCCGATCTTCTTCGTGACGGGTTGTGGCAAATGCAGACTGATTTGATTTACGACGATTCACTTGTGTTTGCATCTGATCTAAATCGAGCAATAAGCCGGCCGGGCAACCATCAATCACGCATCCGACATGACTTCCATGCGATTCGCCAAAGGAGGTCACTCTAAACATTTGTCCGATCGTATTCATTTGTTCAAATATCAAATTAATTCTTCATTTCACTAGAAATAAACGTGAAATCTTTCAATGTGTTTCATGTCCAATTTGATCACACCTGAAATACGCCAACATTCATGGGCTTTTCAATCGGCGCATGATTGGCCGCATTGATGCCTTCTGATATCACACTGCGTGTTTGAATTGGATCAATGATAGCATCCACCCACAGTCGAGATGCGGCATAATAGGCGGTTGTTTGCTGACTGTATTGTTCAATAATCTTATCTAACATACGCTTTTCGTCTTCGGGCGTAATCACTTCGCCTTTCGCTTTCAATGAAGCTACTTGAATTTGCAATAACACCTTCGCGGCTTGTTCGCCACCCATCACCGCAATCTTGGCATTAGGCCACGCATAAATAAAACGTGGGTCATACGCTTTTCCGCACATCGCATAGTTACCAGCGCCATAGCTGTTGCCGACAATGATAGTTATTTTTGGCACAACAGAATTCGACACGGCATTCACCATTTTAGCACCGTCTTTAATGATGCCACTGTGTTCGCTTCGACTACCTACCATAAAGCCTGTTACATCTTGTAAAAAGACAAGCGGAATTTTTTTCTGATTGCAATTCATAATAAAACGTGCGGCTTTATCGGCACTATCATTATAAATAACACCCCCTAATTGCATTTCTTTTTTTCCACTCTTGACGATGGTACGTTGATTGGCGACAATTCCTACAGCCCATCCATCAACACGCGCATAGCCGCAAACGATGGTCTTGCCATACTCTTTTTTAAACTGATCAAATTCAGAATGATCGACTAATCGTTCGATTAGTTCAACTACATCATATTGTTTATTATTTTCTACAGAGAGTATACCATACATCTCTTGCATATCTTTCAACGGAAGGGCTGGTTTTGCTCTATCGAACCCAGCACGATCCTGACTGCCAAATTTATCGACGATACGCTTCACCTGATCGAGACATTCTTTTTCTGTCTTGAATTTATAATCGGCAATACCACTTATTTCGGTATGCGTAGTTGCTCCGCCCAATGTTTGAATATCAACATCTTCTCCGATAGCAGCTTTTGCAAGATAAGGCCCAGCTAAAAAGATAGAACCATTTTCTTCCACCATCAACGTTTCGTCGCTCATAATTGGAAGATAGGCTCCTCCTGCCACGCAGCTGCCCATGACGGCCGCAATTTGCGGAATGCCCATGCTGCTCATTCGAGCGTTGTTACGAAAGATGCGACCAAAATGTTCCTTGTCTGGAAAAATTTCATCTTGCATAGGCAAATACACACCGGCGCTGTCCACAATATAAATAATCGGAAGTTTATTTTCCATTGACATCTCTTGCAATCGAAGATTTTTCTTTCCGGTAATAGGAAACCAAGCACCTGCTTTCACGGTTTGGTCATTGGCTACAATAATACATTGACGACCTTTGATATAACCTATGCCAGCAACCGTGCCACCAGCAGGACATCCACCATGTTCTTGATACATTTCGTATCCTGCAAAGGCCATCATTTCGGTGAATACTGAATTCTTATCAATCAGATACGCGATCCGCTCACGAGGTGTCATTTTTCCTTTTTCTTTCTGTTTGGCGATGGCTTTATCGCCTCCACCTTTTTCAATGATTGCCAATTTTTTATTCATGGCACTCACAGCCAATTTCATTCCATCTTCATTTTTGTTGAATTCGATATCTATTTTCGTGGCCATAACGCGTGTTGTTTTTCGAGAATCACAAATATATAGAAGAAAATGTTTCACGTATCAATATCTTTGACGCATGACATGGATTATGCTCGCGGTATTTTTTCTGGGTTATCTGTTTATAGTAGGCGAACAAAAAATACGGCTTGACAAGGCTGCGACTGCGCTGATAACAGGCGTTCTTTGCTGGGTGACGTATATACTCTCCGCGAGCAATATCGACCTAGTGAATCAGCAATTATTCGAACATGTATCGGAAATCGCTGGTATTCTTTTTTTCCTACTAGGCGCCATGACAATTGTCGAGCTGATTGATCTTTACGATGGGTTTCAAGTGATTATTGACAAAATTAATACCACCAATAAACGTACACTACTCATCATCGTTACCTTGCTTTCATTCGTATTATCCTCCGTGTTAGATAATCTTACGACAGCCATTGTTATGACCGCCTTGATAAGAAAAATTCTGTCAGAAAAAGAAGACCGATATATCTCTATTGGCATGATCATTATCGCGGCTAATGCCGGAGGTGCTTGGAGCCCCATTGGTGATGTCACCACAACAATGCTTTGGATTGGAAATCAGATTTCACCACTGTCAATTATCAAATCAATTTTCGCACCAGCTCTTGTGGCTACACTAGTCCCCTTGACGATGCTCTTATTCAAAATGAAAGGGCATTTTATACCACTGACGGATACACGTCAATCTAACACAAACAGCGTTGATCAAATCATTGTGCTTTGCAGTGGATTAGGCCTTCTTATTTTTGTGCCTATTTTCAAACTATTGACCCACCTTCCACCTTTTATGGGTATGATGCTCGCGGTGGGTATACTCTGGCTGATCTCAGAAATAATGCATAAAAAAAAGAACGAGAACGAAGAGCAAGCATCTTCCATATTTTCGGCGTTGGAGCGCATCGATATGCCAAGTATCTTGTTCTTTATGGGTATACTATTGGCAGTAGCCGCTCTGCAATCTTCAGGATTATTACAAGGTGCCGCCCATTGGCTTTCATTCAAACTCCATAATGACGTATTGCTTGTTTCGGGCATCGGAATCTTATCTGCTGTTTTCGACAATGTCCCTTTGGTAGCAGCCGTTCAAGGTATGTTTGATTTGAATACCTATCCGACAGATCATTTCTTCTGGCACCTTCTAGCTTTTTGTTCAGGTACAGGTGGTAGCATACTCATTATAGGTTCAGCTGCAGGTGTCTCCGCGATGGGTATTGAAAAAATAAGTTTCTTCTG
>CAIRSV010000301.1 GCA_903881265.1 uncultured Bacteroidota bacterium | reverse complement strand
TTCACTAAAGTTGACAATGTTGACGCTCATCAGAGTTGTACATGGTTAAGTACAATTGTTATTATAGTTCTGTCCAAATCTGGTTGGCAAAACCCAAAGGCTTCGGGGAACGCACCCTCAAGCTAAACCGAAATAGCATCGCCCTGTTTGGGAAACTTTTCTTTAATATAGCGGAGCAGATCTGACGCAATACCATGATTGTAAATTTTCTTAAATTGCTGCCTTATCTGGCATTATACCTGATTAGAATCTGCTCCGAGACAATCACTTGCGTTAAAACAAAATAAGGCGCGTTACATTTTATTAACGCACCCTACAAGATCGGTGATCGCACTATGGAGCGCAGCGGAATTGCCGTCCGGTGCAGCGCATTGTTGGGAGTCCATAAGTCTTTTGATCAGAGCATTACTCATGAGAATTGCTTTTTGGTGATCATTTTGTGCAATACTAATTACTTCTTCAGCATCTTCATCACTGATCATTTCAAATTGTTTCTGGCTTGGACATAAGCTATCATTCAAATCCCTTGGTTCAAACTTGTCTAATTCATCACCATAACTTCGTTTATTGATTTTTATTATTTCCTGTCCAATATCACTGAGCAAATACACAAATAATTTATTAATAAATTGTTCTCCGAATTTATTTGTATAAAAGGAATGAAAGCAGGTAAAATTTATTGCTGTTGTGAAATTGCGTATTACTTTTAACCTGCCCCTGCTAAAGACGCCGAATAAAATTGGAGCCGGTTTTCTCTTTTCAATTTTGTACCAGGTCTTCCTTGTTTTTGTAAGATACCTCCCATGGTATCCCAATTTTTCGCCTTCTTTTATGTAATTTCGTATTTCAGAGTTGTCGTGATCTTTTACATCTAAACAATGGACTGGCTTATCCTCATTGTATAGTATATTAAAATCATGCTCAGTAAATACTGCTTTGCGGATTTGAGAGCTTTTTGTAATACACTTACAAATATTGTTATCACTCAACTTCCGTTGCTCAATTTTTGATTTTTTTAACGCAAAAAATTCATTTGCGCCAGTAGCAATACCTCTCGTAAACGTACCGTATAGGGACAACTTACAGAAGCCATTTGGAGATACTTGTTCAGTGAACAATGATGAAATAATAGGTGTCCACTTTTTGTTGTATGGTAAATTCGATGGTTCGATTTCCCACTGATAGAATTTACTAATATCAGCTATTTTATCTATTTCATCACTTTTTTTGATCTGTAAAATTTTAATGGTTTCTTTTTTTCCGTCATTTTTACAAAGAAGCACACAAACGGTTGTCGTTGCCTCTGGGAAAATTTCTTTTTCATTGGCAAAGATTATTATTTGCTTCAATAAATGATTTTCGAGGAGACTTTTTTTGATTTCTTTTCCGTAGCCAGTATTAAAAAACTCAAAAGGCATAATATACGCCAAGTTACCATTGATTTTAAGTTCTCTTAAAGACTTGACAAGGAATACGGAAGAGATATTAGAGTAACCGATAAGTTTCTTACCTATTTTTTCTTCAATTTTTGGTAATATATCATGACGCTTAAGAAATTTCTGAAATCGCATATATGGTGGATTACAGATGATACCGTCAAAATTTTCAGTTTCAGCTTCGAGGTAATCACTATTGATAACTCTCAAATAAGGACTGTCACCATTACGATTGAGAAACTCAAATATATTTCTATCAATCTCATATCCAATGAAATGTACTTGATTACCTGAAGGTATTTTTATTGCTTCATCATAAAAAACGCCTAAGCCAAACGCTGGGTCTAATACTGTTTCTGGATTATCTTTTAAAACCCACTGTACCATGAGGCGAGCAACACACATAGGTGTAAAAAACTGACCGTAATCCTTCCTATGATTAAGTGGAGTTTCAGCTATATATTTTAACTCACGCATTAATAACATCCCTTAGAAATATTTTATTATCAAGGTATCCCTTGCCGCCTGCAAAAGTGACATAAAAAAGCAGACGTACTCGGTCTAATTCTTTCAGAGCCGATTTATGTTCAGGCATATCAATTTTTCCAATGACTTCTTTTCCAATTTGCCCATTGATCTTGACAGATTTAAAGTTTTTTCGGGCTTCACTAAAGTTGACAATGTTGACGCTCATCAGAGTTGTACATGGTTAAGTACAATTGTTATTATAGTTCTGTCCAAATCTGGTTGGCAAAACCCAAAGGCTTCGGGGAACGCACCCTACAGCGATGGCGATAGCGCTTCAGCAGACGGCAATAATGTTTCCATCATAATAGCTAATTTATAAAGAGTGGTTGCTCATGAATATTTTTACCTTATTTCTAAATTCCTCTTCAGCA
>CAIRSV010000300.1 GCA_903881265.1 uncultured Bacteroidota bacterium | reverse complement strand
TTAAAATACTGAGTCGATGGCTTTATTTTATGATACAAATAAAAGTCAATCGCTATCAGCTGATGCAAAATAGCATCATCAGGCAAACACGTCAATGCATATTCACCCAAAAAATTAAAAATATCACCAATGGTATGTTTGTGAAAATCAGTGCGCTCACCGAAGTATATGCCTAATCCTAAAAGGAAATCAAAAATGCTGTAGTTAGCCGTTACATAACGCAACGTATAAGGTGCTCGTTTTTTATTCCAATAAATTTCAAGTGCATTTTCAAGTATCACAATTTGTTCTAGTTCGTGCTTAGAAAGATATTTGCTTTCAATAATCTGATAAGGCGGCATCGGATCAAACACAAAATCATGTTGCTCATGTTTATCACGCAATGGCGTGCCTTTCAAAAACTTCAGAAAGCCCAGCTGAAGCTCAGGCGCAAACAGCTTGAACACTTCTTCAAAACTGTATTTGATATCCTCATAATAATCTAGCGCCAAACCAACAATCAAATCAAGATGCATTTCAATCTTATTCTCAAGCTGTCGAATGATATCGCTGGTCTTATCAAAATTTTGTTTTCGACTAACTTCTAAATTTGCTTTTTGATTCACAGTTTGAATACCGATTTCAAAGCGAAACAATCCCACAGGCACATGCTCTTGTATGTATGCGATAATATCGGGATGAACAATATCAGCTGTAATTTCAAATTGAAACACATTTCCAGGCCTATGATTGGCCAAAATAAATTGAAAGATATCAATCGTAAAATCCTTTTTAATATTGAACGTGCGATCGAGAAATTTGATCACCTTACCGTGCTTCATCAAGTATAACAAGGTCTCTTTGATGGTAGTGTCGGGCAGGTAACGAACTTTATTATCGAGACTAGCAAGACAGAATTCACATTTATACGGACAGCCTCTCGAGGTTTCAATATACAATACCTTATTGGCAAGATCCTCGGGTTGATCATATGCATACGGCATAATGCCAGTAAAATGTTGCAAATCAAAGGTGGTACTCTTCGGATTATACATCACCTCGCCATGCTCTTTGCGCACCAAACTGCTAACGCTCCCAAGATTTGGATAGGCCGACAAAAACTCCTGAAATGGTATTTCGCCTTCACCAATAATGATATAATCAACTTGAGGAAGCGACATCACATCCTGCCATTCATAACTCACCTCAGGTCCGCCAAGCATAATTTTCACGGAGGGATTCAGTTGCTTTATTTTTTCAGCAACCTGCAATGTGTGCGTGATATTCCAGATATAACAACTAAAAGCCACCACATCATAAACCGCGCAATGTGCAGCCACTTCATCCTGCGGCTCTTTAATTGTAAATTCTTTCCAATCTAACCCTTCATACGATCGGTTAAGTGAATATAAAATGCGCACAGCAAGGTTGCTATGGATATATTTCGAATTTAAAGTCGTGAGTAAAACCTTCATGCGTTATGAAGGGCAAATGTAGGGAGAATAAAGTAAAGTAGTCGTCTCAGAAGTCGAAGGGATCGATTAGAAAACCACACTTGCATTATCCACGACCCTTCCGTGTTCGGTGCGTAAAATACGCGATCTAAATTTCTGTAAGATACTATAATCATGGGTCGCCATAATAATAGCCGTGCCATAATCGACACAGATAGAATGAAGCAGTGCCATAATTTCATCAGAGGTATCCGGATCGAGATTACCTGTAGGCTCATCAGCCAAAATCAATTTTGGATTATTGAGTAAAGCACGTGCAATGTCGACACGCTGTTGTTCGCCACCACTCATTTCATAGGTCATCTTGTTTCCTTTTCCTTTCAACCCAACTTTACCTAACACGCTATTGATCTTTTCCTGCATCAGGTTCTTATCGGTCCAACCCGTTGCTCGCAGCACAAACAAGAGATTCTCATTCACATTACGATCGGTCAGCAGCTGAAAATCTTGAAACACGATACCAAGATTCCTTCGCAGAAAAGGTACATTTTTCCACGTTAGATCACGCAGATTAAATCCACAAACACTGCCTTCGCCTTGCATCAACGGAATATTTCCGTATAAGGTTTTCAGCAAACTCGATTTGCCTGTACCAGTTTTACCGATTAAATAAACGAATTCTCCTTTATGCACAGTTAAGTCCACGTCACCTAATATTAACACACCACCCTGATAAATTTGGGCATGCTGAAGTTGCAATACAATCTGTTGATGATCCGTCATGGTAAAAATCTTGAAGGACAAAAATAATCGAACTGCCCGTATTCACACTATTTTAATCGGTGAGATATCGTTCTATCTTGTTAAAAAAAATAAAGCCACACGAAGGCGGCTCTATTTTATTCACTAAAAACAACACTATTTCATTTCAAAAACTATGGGTAAATTGAAATATACATTCACGGCCTTACCGTTATTCTTACCTGGTTTCCATTTCGGCATACCGCCTACAACCCTCATTGCTTCTTCATCGCAGCCATATCCTAAGCCTTTGAGTACCTTTAATTCATCAATGTCACCGTTCTTATTCACAACAAACCCAAGCACCACTCGTCCACCGATTTCTTTATCAATGGCCCTAGCGGGATACTGAATATGACTGCTCAAATAGACCATAAGTGCGTCTTCGCCGCCGGGAAATTCTGGTTGCTGCTCAACATTCATTTCGTTATACGTAATTTCTGGAACCACAGGATCGATGACTGTCGTATGTGGACCAACTGGACCATTAGGATCAAACACAACGACAGGGTCACCAGGACCTTGCGGCCCAGATGGTCCGGGAGGCGTAGGTGGCAAAATAGGGTCAGGAATCACCGGCAAGGGATCATTCATAGCCTTGACAATAATCGGTGGCGTACGAGTCGGTGTAACTTTCGGTCCAGCAGGCACAACTGGTTGCGGCTTGGGTGGCGGTGGTGGCGGAACCGGAATATTTGTAAACACCGTAGGATCTTTTGGACCACGCAAGGTAATGTCTGGATTCGCTTTCATTAAACCTGCAATCAGTGGCGCAGAGATGGCAAGCAATGCAATCACCATGGATAAAGCGACGGCCTTTTTTGCTCTGGTATGATAATTACGACGGAGTTCATAGGCACCATATGCCTTGTTGCGCTGATCAAAAATGATATCCAAGATATCAGTTTGCAGAAGTTTCTTCGCGTTCATTTTTATACGATATTGGTGAGGTATAGCTCATTGCATAGAACATTAATTTTTAAAAGTCAACCTCTCATCATATAAATACTGCTTCAATCTATAACGACGCCCTATTTCTTTTATTGTATAATAATCCCCTCATTTCAATTAATTACTTTTTTATCGTAAGTTAGTGCCCTAATTTCGCACAATGACAATTGGAATATTAAAAGAACCTACCGGAGAAAACAGGGTCTCGGCCTTACCGGAAATCGTAGCTCAATTTGTAAAACTAAACACCTCTGTGATTGTTGAATCGGGTGCTGGTGACACGGCCTTCGCAGCGGATGCGGATTATACGACAGCCGGTGCTAGCATTCATACTCGAAGTGAAGTGTTGTCGCAAGCAGATATTATTTTATCTATTACGCAACCTTCAGAAACAACATTCAAATCGAACGCTGTCGTATTGGGGGTCTATCAGCCCCTTTTTAATTTTCAGCTGATGAAGGAATGGGCTTCGAAAGGATTTACAACCTTTAGTATGGATACTATTCCACGTACAACCCGCGCTCAATCGATGGACGTACTGAGCAGTCAGGCTAATATCGCTGGTTACAAAGCAGTCTTATTAGCAGCGACTACCTATAGCCGTTACTTCCCAATGTTTATGACGGCTGCAGGAAGTATCACCCCGGCCAAGATGCTGATTTTAGGTGCAGGTGTTGCAGGACTTCAAGCTATTGCAACCGCCAAACGTTTGGGCGCTGTGGTAGAAGTGTTTGATACTCGACCAGCAGTTAAAGAAGAAGTCATGAGTCTGGGTGCAAAATTTGTTGAAGTAGAAGGCGCAGCCGATGCAAGTAAAGCAGGTGGGTACGCGGTGGAGCAAACAGAAGAATTCATTCAAAAACAAAAACAAAAAATTGCCGAAAGCGCTGCGAAAGCGGATATTATCATCACAACCGCGCAAATACCTGGCAAGAAAGCGCCTATTCTGATTACTAAAGAAATGATTGCCAATATGCGTTCAGGCAGTATCATTATCGATTTGGCTTCAGTAACTGGCGGCAATACCGACTATACAAAGAACAATGAAACGGTCGTAATTAATAATGTCACCATCATCGGCAATTCTAACCTTGCCTCTATGCAGCCCTCTGATGCAAGTAAAATGTATGGCAAGAATATCTTGAACTTCCTAAAACTGATAATCGATAAAGATGGCAATATCAATCTGAATTTCGAAGACGATCTCGTTAAAGGAACCTGCATCACACACAACGGACAGATTGTAAATGAACGAACCGCTCAATTAGTCAATTAGACATCAAGGACTTGCACTTCAATTCACAATCAATCAAAAACAAACAGTAACGCTCAACGTACAATAAAATAAATATCATGGATTCATTTATACATTTTTTCAGCACCAATTACAATATGATCACGATCGTGATCCTTTCTATCTTTCTGGGTATCGAGGTAATTTCACGCGTACCTTCAGTACTGCATACTCCGCTGATGAGTGGCGCGAATGCTATTCACGGTGTCGTTATCATCGGCGCCATTATCGTGATGCTCAATGCCGACAGTAGCGATATTCCTGTGATGATACTCGGCTTTTTGGCCGTTCTATTAGGCACACTAAATGTAGTTGGTGGCTTTGTGGTAACAGACAGAATGTTACAAATGTTTAAAAAGAAAAAACAAGGAAACAAGTAAATTCCAAAGGATACAAAAATTCCAAATCCCAAAAGAGTCCATGAATACGTTTAATGAATTGGAACAAAGATGTTTGGTATTTTCAAACAGAGTAAAAGAATATTACAGAACTATAAAATACAATGTGATCAATAAAGTGTATATATCTCAACTAATTCGTTCAAGTTCCTCAATCGGTGCAAACTATATTGAGGCGAATGAACACCTTGGCCAAAAAGATTTACTTATGAGAATAAAAATAGCAAGAAAAGAATCGAAAGAAACAATTTATTGGCTGCACCATTTTGAAGAAAGTGAAGAAAGAAGTCAATTGATGGATGAAGCTGAGCAACTTAGAAAGATACTCTCTACAATCATCAACAAGCTATCGTAACATATCTTTCACGGATTGACCTTTTTGGAATTTGGAATTTGTCTTTTTGGAATTTAAAAAATTAAAATTATTATGCAAGATTTACTACTCAAGTTATGTTATCTGATCGGTTCAGTAACATTTATTGTCGGACTTAAAATGTTATCACATCCAGATACAGCCAAGAAAGGAAATTTGGTGGCTGCCTTCGGTATGACCATTGCCATCATCGGAACCTTATTTCTGTATTATAGCGGAGACCTTTCAGACAAGACAATAAACCTCGTGTGGATTTTTGCTGCGTTGATCATAGGAACGATTGTAGGAACTATCGCCGCCAAGAAGGTACAGATGACAGCGATGCCACAAATGGTGAGTCTGTTTAACGGCATGGGAGGCGCTTGTGCTGCCATTATTTCAATTGTTGAATTCAAGCACTTGATGCATGAAGGATTAACTGACTTGAATAATCTAACAGCCTTGACAATTCTTGCAGGTCTTGTGATCGGAACAGTTTCATTCTTTGGATCAATGATTGCTTTTGGCAAACTCAATGGCAATATCAACGATAAAACGTTACCGATGCAACAAGCGGTGAACATCGGACTGATGGCTCTTATCGTAGTATTGATCGTATGTATTATGACAGGTGTTATGATGTCGCCGGTTATGTTGTTCTATGTATTGCTAGGCGTGTCTGCGTTGTATGGTATCTTATTTGTCATGCCGATAGGCGGCGCTGATATGCCTGTTGTCATTTCGTTATTGAATTCATTTACAGGTGTGGCTGCAGCATGCGGTGGATTTTTATATGACAACCCTGTTATGCTTACAGGCGGTATCCTCGTAGGAAGTGCGGGTACCATCCTAACGATTTTAATGTGCAAAGCCATGAATCGCTCCTTGACAAATGTGATTGTCGGCGCCTTTGGCGGAAATAAAGAAGGGGGTGCGGCGCAAGAAGTTGGTGGCGCATACAAAGAAATTTCATTAAGCGACACCGCTGTTCTGATGGCCTACTCAAAGAAAGTGGTTATTGTACCTGGATATGGGTTAGCGGTAGCGCAAGCACAACATATTTGTCACGAACTTGAAAAGGTATTAGAAGAAAAAGATGTGGATGTAAAATATGCCATTCATCCTGTCGCAGGTCGTATGCCGGGTCATATGAATGTATTACTCGCTGAAGCGGATGTACCGTATGAGAAACTTTTGGAGATGGAAGAAATCAATCCTGAGTTTGCTCAAACCGATGTGGTCTTAATCCTCGGCGCTAACGACGTTGTAAACCCTGCTGCGAAGAACGACCCTGCAAGTCCGATATACGGAATGCCTATTTTGGAAGTGGAGAATGCGACACACGTCATCGTGAACAAACGCAGTATGAAACCAGGTTATGCAGGTATTGAAAACGCCTTG
>CAIRSV010000299.1 GCA_903881265.1 uncultured Bacteroidota bacterium | reverse complement strand
CAAGTGGCCACTGTATAAAAGCAATTTTATTTATCTTATCTAATTGATTATTAGGCAAATAAGATACGATTGTTAAATTAAATATGTAAGACTTTATATGCTTGCTTGTCCAAGTTGTAAAGAAGGTGAGTGCAAGTTTGAACTGCTTAGCGAGCTGGTAAAAGGAGAGTGGTCGGTATTTCAAATGTTAGAGGTTGCGACGTGATACGCAAAGAAGTACATTATCCTATCTCTCGGTTCGACTAGTACCAAATAAAAAACCATCATACAGCGATGATGGTTTTACTAATGTATGCACAAACTGGAACTATTTCCCGGCTAAGTAATCGCTTACTTTGTCTTTGTGTAGGATGTTTTCTTTGAATGAATAAGCCCCTGTTTTAGGACTACGCACGGCGCGGATCACCTTCGTCCAGTTTTTCGCATCAGCTGATGCTTTCAAATCTTTTTTCTGTGCGGTTTTTGCTGCTTTTTGCCATGGTTTATATTATTTAATTTCTTTGTGAGTTGTATATCGTTTCAATATTGCGTTGAATTTTCTCAACTCAATACGTTCAGGTGTATTTTTTTTGTTCTTTTGAGTAATATATCGGCTTGTACCGGGCATATTTGAATCTTTATGCTCTGTACACTCTAATATTACCTGTACTCTGTTTCCTTTCTTTGCCATTGTTGAATTTTTTTAAAGCTGATTAAATTTTAGAACCTGCAGCACGCATTTCTTTTACGATCGCAAATAAGCCGCGTTTGTTGATGGTGCGCATAGCGTCAGCCGTCAACTTAAGCGTAATCCACTTGTCCTCTTCTGTTAAGAAATAACGCTTAACCTGAAGGTTAGGCATAAATCGACGAATGCTTTTCTTGTTCGAGAAGGATACCTTGTTACCCTTTAAAGGGGTTTTTCCGGTTACTTGACATATACGGGCCATTGTTCTTTAATTTTTTGGAAGTGCAAAAGTAGTATATTTATTTTAAGTAAAAAATAATCTTTGGATTAAATTTTGAAATTAGGCTCATTTTTTATCAACGCTCGTTTTTACGATGCTTGTTGACCTTGGAACGGTCTGTCAAGCTTCCTTCAATGGCTGGTTGAAATTCATTCAAGTGTTCCAATAGACCTTCAACTTACATTCAGCAGAAAAAGGGGCATTATCCAACAACGTAAACTTATTTTAAAGGTAATGTAATTTACCCGCTTTAAACCCTACTTTTGCACTCTCTTTTTTGATATGGAAGATATTAAAGCACTTAGTGAACGCGTTGAGACGCTGATTGAACTGGATGCCCTAATTGAATTAGGGGAGTTTATCAATGACCTCAACATTTCTGATGTGGCGGAACTCATTAATGAAAATCCGCCCGGGGCGCTTATTTTCTTTAAACATCTCGATTTTCAAAGAGCCCTTGCTGTCTTTCGAATTATTGATTCGAGTATTCAGGAAGATTTACTTAAGACATTACCGCCTAATCAAATCATTCAGATTTTAAACGATCTGCCACCCGATGACCGGACTTCGTTATTGAGCGAATTGCCTAGTCATGCTGTGAAAGAAGTGATTAAGCATCTTAATCCTGAGGAACGTAAAATTACCTTATCTCTTTTAGGTTACCCTGAAGAAAGTGTAGGTCGACTTATGACGCCTGATTATATCGATGTGGAACCCGATTGGACAGTTGAGCAAGTACTGACCTATATCCGTGACTATGGGAAAAGTTCCGAGACGATTGATGTGATTTATGTCACAGATCAAAACGGAACATTACTGGATGACATCCGAATCAGGGACTTCCTATTGGTAGATCCTACATCAACGATGGTGCAAGATCTGATGGATGAACGTTTTATTGCACTTCATGTGAATGACGATCAGAAAGAAACGATGAGCGTGTTTCAGATGAATAATCGTGTGGCACTTCCAGTGGTCGATGACCGCAATGTGCTGCTAGGTATTGTCACAATCGATGACGTGCTGTGGGTAGCCGAAGAAGAATATTCTGAGGATATCCAAATGATTGGGGGTACTGAGGCCTTGGATGAACCTTATCTCGAAGTGCCGTTTTTTACCTTGATAAAAAAACGAGTGGTGTGGTTGGTAGTTCTTTTTATTGGCGAAATGCTCACGGCAACCGCGATGGCTTTTTTTCAAGATGAAATTGCCAAGGCCGTTGTGCTAGCCTTGTTTATCCCATTGATTATATCAAGTGGCGGTAATACTGGTTCTCAAGCCTCGACATTGATTATACAAGCGATGGCACTCGGCGAAGTGACCTTGCGTGATTGGTGGCGTGTGATGCGACGAGAAATATTGTCCGGCCTTGTGCTTGGAACCATACTCGGGGCTATCGGTTTTATACGTGTCATCTTTTGGAATATGGTATTTCATAGTTACGGAGCCAATACCATTCCTATAGGATGCACAGTGGGCTTGTCCTTGCTAGGGGTCGTCTTATGGGGTACACTGATTGGTTCGATGTTCCCAATGTTTCTTCGTCGATTAGGTGCTGATCCTGCAGTGTCTTCCGCACCTTTTGTTGCTACTGTCATTGACGTGACAGGCTTACTAATTTATTTTTCTGTAGCTATGTTATTTCTGAAAGGCATTCTATTGTAGGCTTACACCCTAAGTAAACCCCGAAAGCTTCTAGCCGCATAGTACGAAGAGGCACCATTGTGATATACAAATACATGGCCAAATCGATAATCTCCAAAGATAGCACCACCAAGTTTTCTAATGTCATCAGGCGTTTTAATCCAACTCGAAGTTTTGACATCGAAATGCCCAAGAGTCTGTAAAAATCGATATTGTGCTTCGTTTAATAAATCAATACCTACTTCAGAGGCCATATCCACAGCCGTATTTGCTGGTTTGAATTCTTTTCGTGTGTCTAGCGCTTCGCGATCGTAGCATACACTGCGGCGTCCTTTAGGACTTTCAGCGGAACAGTCGCAAAAAATATAGTGATCTGATTTTTTATCATAATCTATCACGTCAGGTTCGCCACCGCTTAGTTCCATCGCATGAAGCGACCAAAGTTTTTCAGGGTTCACTTCAAGCTTAGTCAATACCGAAGCCCATTCAAAACCTTTATGCCGTTTCATATTTTTTTCAAAACGACTTTTTAGGACAATCAGTAATTCTGTCTTTTGTTCGTTGGTAATTTCTTTTTTAAACTTCGTTGCCATATTACTATTGATTTTTCTAATCAGAATGATTCGTTGTTCACTAGAAGTCAGTAATGCAGTGCTGTCTATCATTGATTAATTATTTTGTCGTCTTGCTGCCCATATCTCGCCCCATTTTTTCATAAACAACGTCGTTAGGCTCCCATAATTCTACTTTATTTCCTTCCATATCTTCGATGTGAATGAACTTTCCATACTCATAGGTTGCAAGCGTATCGAGTAGGGTAATATGCTTTTTTTGTAACTCAGATATTAATAACTCAAGATTGTCTACACGATAATTGATCATATATTGTTGGTCTGCCTTGCCGAAATATGTGGTGGTTTCCTTAAAGGGACTCCATTGCGTAAAGCCTTTGCGCGTTGAATCATGGCCTTGATACCATTCAAACACGGTGCCGTATTGATTGGTATTCAATCCTAAATGTTCGCTGTACCAGGTTCTCATTTTTCCGGGGTCTTTGCATTTGAAAAAGATACCTCCGATGCCGGTTACTTTTTTGATTAGGGTAGGTTCTGACTTCTTGGCAAAGAGCGCATTGAACAAATAGCCAGCGCCAAATGAAATCAACACGGTGAATAGAATAGATAATTTTTTAGGCATCATGAATATACTCGCTATTGTTTTGAAAAGAATATAGAGTTCAAAAATAATGGGATTAATGTAAACGTCATATCATTGTGAATGAATGTTTACAAAGCGTGCACGATTTCCTACAAACGAAGTGTAATTCCCATTGCATCATTCGTCATCGAACCAATAGGGCTGTTAGAGTGAATCAAACGATTCTCAGTATATTTTTTTTAGAAGCGCGGTCTGCAGGTACATGGCTGGGTATTCGACATACATACCGGTCGTCTCATTGATCTGAAGATTGAATTCCTCAAGATTTTAAAATGGTTTGAAGAGATTTTTAAGATTTCGTAAGGTCGTTTCCTAAACCCATGCATGTTGTATATCAACGAAGCACCGTGCGAAGCTTGTTGATTGAATAAACTACCGACAACAACACAATCGAAGAAAGAGATCCTGTTTTTCAACAGAATAATATTCGGATGTAGGTAATTCTGTTTTCTTTATTTTTGAGCCATGAATAAGACTTTGTTGCTATGTTTCATCTTGTGCGTTGGCCTGACCAATTCAATCGGACAATCTCGGATTGTTCATACTGGAGCCGAGCAGATGAACGACTATCTGCCATTACTAAACGATAAAAAAGTGGCGTTGTTGGTCAATCAAACATCGATGGTCGATCAGGCACATCTTGTGGATTCTCTTCTTTCGCGTGGCATTCATATCGAGAAAATTTTCGCACCTGAGCATGGCTTTAGGGGAACGGGTGATGCAGGCGAACATATCGAAAACGGTATCGATGCTCGCACGGGTTTGACTATCACTTCGATGTATGGTGCAAGTAAAAAGCCTTCAAAAGAAAGCATGCAGGGTATTGATATCGTGGTATTTGATATACAAGATGTTGGGGCTCGATTTTATACCTATATTTCTTCATTGCAATATATGATGGAGGCCTGTGCTGAAAGCGATATTCCTTTACTGATCCTTGATCGACCCAATCCTAATGGTTTTTATGTCGATGGTCCAGTTATGGAAAACGAATACAAATCATTTGTAGGCATGCAAAGCATTCCCATCGTACACGGTATGACAGTGGGAGAGTACGCACAGATGCTCAATGGCGAACATTGGCTCAACAGTGCTAAGACCTGTAACTTGACCGTCATCCCTTGCACGAATTATACCCACAACACAAAATACGAGTTGCCGGTGCCACCTTCACCAAATTTAAAATCCGCCACTGCCATTTACTTTTATCCTTCCTTGTGTTTGTTTGAAGGCACAAAGGTCAGTATAGGCAGAGGCACAAGCACTCCGTTTGAACTATGGGGACATCCTGATTTTAAAACGAAGAGCTTTTCGTTTACACCAATTAGCACAGCAGGGGCCAAGAAGCCAGTACTCATGAATCAGATTTGTTTCGGACAAAACCTCAACATGTCACCAGAAGACGCATTGGTATTACTGAATGGAAAATTAAACCTTGCTTATATAATAGAAGCGTATTCCTTGACGGCTCAAAAGGATTCTTTTTTTTCGCCCTTTTTCGAGAAGCTTGTAGGGACAAATACCTTGAGGAATCAAATTCAAGATGGTATGCCGGAAGTGGCTATTCGCAAGAGTTGGGAGCCTGGTCTGATGAAATTTAAAGCCATTCGAAAAAAGTATTTACTCTATAAAGATGTTGAATAAGGAATGAGCATAGATGAACAATTTGACCCAAGTTGGAAGGCAGTCCTGAACGAAGAAATGAAGAAACCATCTTTCGTTCAAATCGGTCAGTTTCTCCAACAAAAAAAACAGCAAGGGACGATTATTTATCCTGAAGGCAATACTATATTTAATGCGTTTACGCAAACACCATTCGATCAGGTGAAGGTAGTATTGCTCGGGCAAGACCCCTATCATGGAGAAGGGCAAGCACACGGTCTTTGCTTTAGTGTGCAAGATGGTATGAAGCCACCGCCATCCCTCATGAATATCTATAAGGAATTAGCTACTGATATAGGAAAAGAAATTCCTGTCAGCGGAAACCTCTCGCATTGGGCGCAGCAAGGTGT
>CAIRSV010000298.1 GCA_903881265.1 uncultured Bacteroidota bacterium | reverse complement strand
TTTTCCAACGCCAAATTCCTGCCATCGTATTAACTTTGTGCAAACCTACTTGATTCGATTGAAACAAGTAGTGAAAAGTCACGCTTGCTTCGGCAAGTCTTAACGTTATTCAAAAAAAACTACAATGAAATTTTCTATAGGAGATCCTGTGTATGTCAAGGCTAATGATGAGGAAGGTGTCATTGAAGAATTTATCGGTAAGGATATGGCCTGCGTGGTGGTTGATAAAAAAAGCTACCACGTCTATCTCGCTGATCTCGAGCATCCGTATTTGCGTTGGTTTCTGCAGGATAACAGCGTGAAGCGAAAAAAAACACCGTATATCGATCAGCTTAGTAAAGAAAAGCCTTCAGCGCGAAGGTCTGCCTTGCCGGATGGCATTTATCTTGTCTTTATGCCCGTGTATTCGTTTGAAGGATTTGATGAGCAAGTAGAAAAAATTAAGGTCTTTCTTTATAATGAAACAACTGAATCGTATCATTTTGACTATCTTAATAAAGTACAGAACGAAATTGTTTTTGCTTTAGACTCTGAACTTCTTCCTCTTCATCAGTTCTATCTGCATGATATATTCTTTGAAGAAATGGCTAAGAGTCCAACATTTCAATATCGGTTTATTGACAAGGAAGATGCCCGTCTTGATAATGAAGGTTCGATGGTAATTAAACCTAAAAAACTTTTTGAGCGGCTTGATGAAATTAAATTCGCCAATAAACCATTCTTTCATTTCTTGCTCTATGATCAATTAACACCTAGGCCAAGAGAAGAAGTTGTTGTCGAACGACAAGCTAGCATCGTTAAGCGAAAGGATCAACATGAAAAGAAACATTTTGATTTTGAACAGGCGTTAAAGAAATCAACCTTGGAAATTGATCTGCACATTGAAAAACTTTCACCTGACTACAAAGGAATGGGAGCGTCTGCTATTATGCAGGTTCAACTAAAAGCTTTTCAGCAAGCCTTAGATCTCGCTATTGCCACCCGTCAAGCGTCGTTGATTGTCATTCACGGTATCGGAAAAGGGGTATTGAAGAATGAAATTAGTGGCATACTCAACCAAACCAATGGGATACAGCGCTACGTCAATGAGTACGATATTCGTTATGGCTATGGTGCCACGAAAGTATTTTTCAGATATTAACCGCGTATTTGTCCTTTTTTACTACTTTTAAACTTTATTTTTACTTATATGAAAAGAATTCTGCTTTCTGTTATACTTGCTCTTGGTTTTTTGATTTCGTTCAAGCCTGCGTTTGCTACGCATGCGGCTGGTGCTGAGCTTATTTACCAATTGATTCCAGGTACAACAAATCAATATAAATTCATCTATAAGTTTTACAGAGATTGTCAGGGGGCAGCATCAGCGCCCACGTCAGTGACTATGTGCTACAGCAGTTTTTGTGGAGCGAATGGTTCGCTTATTCTAAGTAATTACGGAACCTTGCCGAATGGTTCTACCAATGGCTCACCTGTTGGAACAGGTTGTCCGGGTTTCCCTACGAATTGTAACGGGGGCACATTGCCGGGTTACGAGGAATGGTGGTATACTGCCAATTTCACTATCCCTACCACCTGTAGTCTTTGGAAGTTTTCTGTAGCGATCAATGCACGAAATAATTCGATTTTAAATTTAGTAAATCCTGGAGCGCAAACTCTGTATGTCGAAGCACTGTTCGATAATACAGTTTCGCAAAACAACAGTTCGCCTTATTTTTCGAATGCGCCAATTCCATATTGTTGTATTAATCAGCCATTCAGTTTTAATAATGGCACCATTGATCCTGACGGAGATTCTCTTTATTTTGAATCGATTCAACCAAGATCATCTGGGTTAGCTTGTCCATTAACGCCCGCGAACATCAACTACGTGGTCCCAGCTGCGCCTGCGCCTCCATTTACGCCATTAAATCCATTCCCAACAAATTTGACATATAATGTCAATGCTTCTACTGGGGCACTTAATTTTTCGGCAACGGCTACCGGAGCCTATGTTATTACTATTCGGGTCAGTGAATATAGAGCGGGTTTGTTTATTGGTTCTGTGATGCGGGACCTTCAAATTGTAGTCCAGAATTGCACAACCCCTTCGCCAGCGTATGGTATTGATTCATTGACAGTATTAGGAGGGCAATTAGTTGGGGGTGTTATTCAAGGATGCGCGACAGATACATTGAACTTTTGTTTTGACATAACTTCAACAAGTCCAATTGCTATTTTGGTGCCTACGAGTAACGCTGCGGTTTCAGTGCCTGGTGCCGTAATCAACTATCAGAATGTATTGTCTGATTCGATACATGCTTGTTTGAGTTGGTCAACCACTTTACTAGATACAGGGTTACATATTTTGACTGTTACCGTAAAGGATTCAAGTTGCACGCCTCCTGGTATTTTGGTATCCAATACGTTCTCGATTCCGATTTATATTAATCCAATTACCGTCGCATCAAATGATACATCAATATGCTTGGGTGATTCCGCGCAGATGAATGCAGGTGGGGGAAATACATTTCATTGGACAGTATTGCCTGGAGGCAGTGATTCCACTTCGTTGTCGTGCACTTACTGCGCTTCTCCTGTAGCGCTGCCAACTATGACCACGTCTTATGTGGTTACAAGTGATTTGGTGTCTGTCTGTGCTCGAAGTAAGGATACGGTTACAATTACAGTGGCTACCGGACCTGCACTCACCATTACGCCTGATACGGTAACATGCATAAATGCGAATCTACAGTTGAATGTAACCGCTACACCGGCTGGGCAACCTTACAATTACACGTGGTCACCTGCACTCTATTTGAATAATACAAACACGAGTAATCCTATCGTGCAATTGCCATTGAATGCAACATCGTATACCGTCACCGTGGTGCCGCAGGGTATACTTGCCTGCTCATCGACGGCCATCGTGAATGTCGATGTGTTAAAAGGGTATGATATAACCAATAATGATACCGTGATTTGTAAAGGAAGTACAGTGTCGATTCAGGCGAATGGCGGTAATCCGAAGTATACATACAATTGGTCTCCGGCTACCAATGTGAGTAATCCAAGTGTATTGACACCGTCTATAACACCAACGGCTACGGGCGTCTTCAATTATACAGTCACCGCATCTAAAACAGGTTGTCCTGATTCTTCTCAGTCATTAAAAATAACAGTCAATCCATTGCCTGTGATCAGTGCAGGTCCCGATCGTGAACTTTGTATTGGAGATACCATACAGCTTCATTCAACTGTAACGCCTGCGAATGCTCTTTATACATACAATTGGACACCGGCATCTGATTTGTCGAATCCTACCTTGACTGATCCTGTATTTGATGGCGTTGCTACGACTATGCTGCAAGTCATTGTTGCAGATCCAATTGGTTGTGCCGATACCGATTTAGTATTGATGACTGTAAACCCATCCAATTTTCTGATTGTGAATGGCGACCGTAGTATATGCCCTGGAGATTCTACAACGCTTTCGGTTATTGGCGGCGTAAGTTATCTTTGGAGACCCACGTTATATGTTAGCGATAGCACTGCTTCTGCTATCACCGTATTCCCAATTTCAACAACACAATTCAACGTCTATGGGTATAATGCCAAAGGTTGCTTGGATTCAGCATTTGCAAATGTTGTTGTTTATCCAGAAGCAGTTGTAGATGCTGGCGATAATCAGACGATTTATCCTGGTGAGGCTGCTCAATTAAATGCCAGTGGAAATTGTAGTTTCTTCAGTTGGTTTCCGCCTAATGGACTTAGTGCATGGAATATTAAAAATCCACTAGCACAACCTTCCGTGACAACACGCTATTATGTTACGGCTCAAACCGAGACAGGTTGCTCAGCTCTTGATTCTGTTGATGTGCTTATCAGTCCTGAATCATTACTTGATTTGCCTAATGCATTTAGTCCTGGTGCCGGAACAAGTATCAATGATGAGTTGAGAATCATTATCAAAGGTATTGTGAAGCTCAATACGTTTAGGATATTTGATAGATGGGGTGTTGAAGTTTTTTCTACAACAGACATCAATAAAGGTTGGAATGGACAGTACAATGGGACGCCTCAGCCATTGGGTACGTATGTTTATATTTTAGATGCAGCTACTAGTGCTGGCAAACGTTTTTACAAGCAAGGTAATATTACTTTAATGCGATAGATTTTTTATTAAAACAGAGTAAGGTCGCAGGTTTTTATCTGCGACTTTTTTATTTCGTTTTGCGGATAATGTGTTGCATGAGTGCTAAAAAAAAGAGTTGGACAATAAAGGTAAAAGATGTTGTGAATTTTAAAAAACCGACCTACATTTGCGTTCAAATAAATACTATAATGCCAGCGAAAATTATTCCGTCCTCCAAAAATAAAAGCAGATTCACAATGCACGTCGTTTTATTTATCCTTGCCAATGCAGGACTTTGGTCGTATTGGTATTTTATACAAGGCGCTAATCATCAGTGGGTTTATCCTTGGGGCATATGGATTACAGCGGCTTGGGCATTGTCGTTAATTGGTCATTGGTGTGCAGTCTATACCAGTTATGAAGATCAAGGAAACAATGATTATGAAAAGCAAAAAAACGCATAAAATTAATTAATAAAATAAAAGCCCAAATGCCATAGGTGTTTGGGATTTTTTTTACCTTTAGAACATGAATAAAATTAAACTCATTCTCAGTACTTGCGCCGTGGTCATTTTTGTTTTCGGCTTAATCATAGTTACGTCTTGCAATAAAGGTGCCGTCAAGTATAATGATACAACCTTGGTAAGGCCATGTGAAAATGTGATTTGTTTGAATGGTGGAACATGTCAGGACGGCTACTGCTACTGCCCTCAAGGCTTTGAAGGAGTAAAGTGCGAAACACGTTGGAGTGATAAATTCGTTGGGAATTATTTGGCTGATGATGATTGCGACACATCTACCGTTGGGAATTACAATGCTGTGATTAATGCCGATCCAGATTATGCGTACAAACTTCGCTTATATAATGTTGGATTAAAGTGCTCAGGTTCTATTATCAATGCTATCATCAATCCCGAGAAGACGTCTTTTGCCATTCCGATGCAACTTACCTGCGGTGATATTTATTTAAGTGGTTATGGTAATTTGAATGGTAACTATGTGAATGTGTACCTTACATCAAGAGACACTGTTCTGCATACGTCCACCCAATGCAGCATCGTGTTAAGTAAGCAATAGAAATCGAATCCATTCCATACATCCTCGCTATGTATATCAATTCATCGACAATGGAATGTGTATTCAGTGATCAATAGACATGCAAACCCTTTAATGTTTTTTGGTTAATCAGCGTCTGACATTGGACATTCAATTTTTGCTCATATAGATGGTGTTGTGACAGTATCTTCTATCCAGATTAGGCGATCACCTTGATTAGGCCTTACTTTTCTAGGCTATTGAAATTTGTTTTCTTGAAATTGAAAAGGTGCTAACAGCAACAATATGGCTGTTTGGGTTTGAAAAGGGATAATAATAAAACGGTGTTGTAGGAAGAAGAGATGGCAGATGAAAAAAATATTAAATTTTTTTAAATTTTATTCTAAATAAATTTGCAACGTAACAAAATTTGAATACCTTTGCACTCCCAAAATAACACACGGGAACGTTTATATGTCTCAAAGAATCAGAATTAAATTAAAGTCGTACGATCACAATCTGGTAGATAAGTCTGCCGAGAAAATTGCGAAAACAGTTCGTAGCACAGGCGCTGTTGTTACAGGTCCAATGCCATTGCCTACAGACAAGAAAATATTCACTGTTCTTCGTTCTCCGCATGTAAACAAGAAAGCACGTGAGCAGTTCCAGTTGTGCACTCATAAGCGTCTGTTGGATATTTATACTTCTTCATCAAAAACAGTAGATGCACTTTCAAAACTTGACTTACCGTCAGGGGTTGAAGTTGAGATTAAAGCCTGATAAGTAAAAAAAAGATAGATAATCGTCATCCTCGAGAAATCAAGGCGCTGACTAAAATTATAAAGAGAATGAAAGGAATTATAGGAAAAAAAGTTGGCATGACCAGCATTTTCGAAGCCAATGGCAAGCAAACGGCTTGTACTATCATAGAAGCGGGTCCTTGTGTTGTAACACAGGTAAAGACCGAAGCTACTGATGGGTACAATTCGTTGCAAATTGCATTTGGTGAAAAGAAAGAGAAAAATAGCAATAATGCTATGATATCTCATTTTGCTAAAGCCGGTACTTCGGTTAAATCTGTTGTAAAGGAATTACGAAACTGTGATCTTCAAAAATCCTTAGGTGACACCATTACATGTGACATTTTCTCGGAAGGGGAGATGGTTAGTGTTATAGGTACTACAAAGGGTAAAGGTTTTCAGGGTGTAGTTCGCAGACACGGATTTAGTGGTGTTGGTGAAGCTTCTCACGGACAACATGATCGTTCAAGAGCACCAGGATCTATAGGTGGTTCATCATATCCTTCTCGCGTTTTCAAAGGTATGAGAATGGCTGGCCAAATGGGTGGAGACCAAGTTAAAGTAAAGGCATTAAAAGTATTAAAAATATTCCCAGAGAAAAACTACGTTATCGTAAGTGGTTCAGTTCCTGGTCATAATGGTTCAATCGTATTAATTCAAAAGTAACATGCAAGTAGACGTATTAAACATAAAAGGCGAAGCCACAGGACGTAAGGTAGATTTACCTGACGATATTTTCGGAATTGAACCGAATGATCATCTTATCTATTTGTCGGTGAAGCAGTACTTAGCTGCCCGTCGACATGGTAACAGTAAGGTGAAAACAAGAGCTGAAGTGCAAGGTGCTTCTCGTAAGCTTCATAAACAAAAAGGTACAGGTGGAGCCCGTAAGGGAAATCTTCGTAACCCTCTTTATAAAGGTGGTGGTACTATCTTCGGACCTAAACCAAGATTTTACCATTTTAAATTAAACCGTAAGGTGAAAGATTTGGCTAAAATTTCAGCATTAGCGTATAAAGCAAAGTCAAATAGTATCATGGTTGTTGAAGATTTGAATCTTGACAAGCCAAGAACGAAAGATTTCACTAGTATGTTAGATGGTTTAAAGTTGACAAATGTAAAAACGTTATATATACTTCCAGACTATAATGATAATGCGTATTTGAGTAGCAGAAACTTGCCTCGTGTCAAGACGTCCTTGTTGAGTGATACAAATACATATGATATCGTTCATGCAACAACATTATTGTTTACTGAAGAAGCAGCAAAAATATTTACTCAAGAAGAAACCGAAGCACTAGCATAGGCTTTAAAATTACAAGAAATGAAACCGTCAGAAATAATTAAAAAACCGATCGTAACCGAAAAGATTAACAAGCAAACTGAAAAGTTTAATCGTTACTGCTTTCAGGTTGATAAACGAGCCAATAAATTGGAAATCAAGAAAGCAGTTGAAGATTTCTATAATGTACGGGTTAATGATGTAAACACATGTGTGGTTCCAGCAAAAGCTAAGAGCCGTATGACAAAGGCAGGTGTTTTATCAGGTCGTAAGTCAGGATATAAGAAAGCAACTGTTACAGTTGCAGAAGGAGAAACAATAGATTTATACGCATTTTAATTTATAAACGAAAATGGCATTAAAAAAATATAAACCGGTCACCGCAGGAACACGTTGGAGAATAGGCAACGCCTATGCTGAGATTACAACGAACAAGCCTGAGAAATCATTGCTCGAACCAGCTAAGAAAACTGGCGGTAGAAATGCTCAAGGTCGTCGTTCAATGCGCTACATAGGTGGCGGACACAAGCAAATGTATCGTAAAATCGATTTCAAGAGAAACAAGAAGAATATTCCTTCTACTGTTCACTCAATCGAGTATGATCCTAATCGCACAGCATTCATTGCGTTATTGCATTATGTTGATGGAGAAAAAAGATATATCATCGCACCGCAAGGTTTGACTGTTGGGATGACTGTTATAAGTGGTGAAGGTGTAGCACCTGAAGTAGGTAATTGCTTGCCGTTGAAAAACATGCCTCTTGGTACTGTGGTTCATAACATCGAATTACAGCCTGGACAAGGTGGGGTTATGGCACGAAGTGCTGGCGCTTCCGCTCAGTTGAATGCGAAAGAAGAGAAATATGCTGTCTTGAAGATGCCTTCTGGTGAATTACGTAAAGTATTGATTCTTTGCAGCGCAACAGTAGGTTCGGTTTCAAATTCTGATCATGCATTGGAGACAAAAGGTAAAGCTGGAGCAAACCGATGGTTAGGTATTAAACCAAGAAATAGAGGTGTTGCTATGAATCCTGTAGATCACCCGATGGGAGGTGGTGAAGGACGTTCGTCTGGTGGTCACCCTCGTTCAAGAACTGGTAAGTATGCCAAAGGAGAGAAGACACGTAAGAAAAAAGGATCTGATAAATTAATTATTGTCAGAAGTAAC
>CAIRSV010000297.1 GCA_903881265.1 uncultured Bacteroidota bacterium | reverse complement strand
CACCGCCCTTAACACTCACTGTGAAGCATTACCACTATAAATATGTTCTATCTTTATAATTGAGATGCTGCAAAACCTTTTTTGAATTCAGATATAGCATTCTGCAATGCTTTTTCATTATCTGCGGTTAAATCTTTCGTCTCTATAATACTTTTGAATATATTTGAATGCTTACTATCTACAAAAGACAAAAATTCTTTTTCAAAACGTGTAATATCATCAACAGCGATGTCATCCAAAAAGCCTCTTACTGCAGTATATATACTGACCACTTGTCTTTCGACAGATAGCGGTTGATTTACACCTTGTTTTAGAATTTCAAGTGTTCTTCGTCCACGGTTAAGTCGAGCTTGCGTTGATTTATCTAAATCAGAGCCGAATTGCGCAAAAGCTGCTAGTTCTCGATATTGAGCTAAGTCAAGTCGAAGCGTACCTGCTACTTTTTTCATTGCCTTGATTTGAGCAGCTCCACCTACGCGTGATACGGAGATACCTACGTTAACTGCTGGTCTTTGTCCTGAATAAAACAAGTCTGCTTCTAGGAATATTTGACCATCTGTAATCGAGATTACATTTGTCGGAATGTATGCAGATACGTCTCCAGCGTGAGTTTCAATAAACGGTAATGCTGTCAAAGATCCGCCGCCAAGAGAATCATTTAATTTTGCTGCACGCTCTAACAAACGTGAATGAAGATAGAAAACATCCCCTGGATACGCTTCTCTACCTGGTGGTCTTCTCAACAATAGTGACAACTCCCGGTATGCAGAAGCTTGTTTTGTCAAATCATCATAAATAATTAATACATGTTCACCTTTATACATAAAGTACTCACCCATAGCACAACCTGCATACGGAGCTAGGAACAATAATGGAGCTGGTTCAGATGCACTTGCAGTTACGACAATTGTATATTCTAAAGCACCGTTTCTGCGAAGAGTCTCCACAACACCTGCTACTGTAGATTGTTTTTGACCAATTGCTACATAGATACATTTAACTCCATTACCTTTTTGGTTAATTATCGTATCTATCGCAATTGAAGTTTTACCTGTTTGGCGATCACCGATGATTAACTCACGTTGACCTCTACCTACTGGAATCATAGCATCAATTGCTTTGATGCCTGTTTGCATAGGTTCGTGGACTGATTTGCGAGCCATAACACCAGGTGCAGAAGATTCTACAGGTCTGAACTCCGTAGTATTAATAGGTCCTTTCCCATCCAATGGTTCGCCTAGTGGGTTTACTACTCTTCCTAACAAAGCTTCGCCAACTGGAACTTGCATGATTTTCCCAGTGCGTTTTACTTGATCTCCTTCAACGATCTCAGTGTAAGGACCCATGATGACAATACCTACGTTGTTTTCTTCAAGATTTAATGCCATCCCAACGACACCATTGGAGAACTCTAATAATTCACCTGACATTACATTTTCAAGTCCATGAGCGCGAGCAATACCGTCTCCAACCTGGATAACGGTTCCTACATCAACAACTTGCATTTCTGATTTATAATTTTCAATTTGTTTTTTAATTAATGAACTTATTTCTTCAGGTCTGATACTCAACGAACGTCACCCCTCTACTTACAATACTTGTGAATGCTCTAATGTTTTTGACAATTGATTTAATTTGCCTGACAAAGTCCCATCATATAGACGATCACCGATTTTTACTTTGATTCCACCCAGCAATGATTCATCTAATTGAACTTCAGCACGAATCTTTTTGTTTGTGATACTTGAGAATTTATTTATGATTTCATTT
>CAIRSV010000296.1 GCA_903881265.1 uncultured Bacteroidota bacterium | reverse complement strand
GAAATCCATGGTCATTCGTTTACTAATATCTTCAATGATACCGACCATACCAATGGTTGGTGTCGGGTAAACCGCACCATCAGGCGACTGATTATAAAAGCTCACATTACCTCCTGTCACCGGCGTATCCAATTTGATACAAGCCTCACTCATTCCTTTCAAGGCATAAACAAATTGATAATACACTTCAGGATTATAAGGATTTCCGAAATTCAGGCAATTGGTGATGGCGCTTGGCATGGCGCCGCTACAAACGATGTTACGAGCGGCCTCAAAGACGGCTATCATACCGCCTGTCTTCGGATCGGCGTGCACGTAGCGGCTGTTACAATCGACCGTACAGGCAATTCCTTTTTCTGTTTCTTTCACCCAAACCACGGCAGCGTCACTTGGCGCATTGGTGCTAGTATTGGCGGTACCTACCATACTGTCGTATTGATTATACACCCAACGTTTGCTGGCGATGTTAGGCAAGGTGATTAATTTTTCGGCAACAGCTTTCATATCTGCAGGAATGGCCACCGTATCGATCGAAAACTGATCCCGTTGTGCAAAATATGTAGGCTCGGTGTACTCACGTTCATACACTGGCGCACCGCCACCTAGCACCAAACTTTCGGCAGGTATCTCGGCAACCAATTCATCGTGCATATAAAATTTCAACATCGGATCCTTGGTCACTTCGCCGATATTCTCACAATGAATATCCCACTTATCGAAAATATCAGTGACTGTTTTTTCATATCCTTTTTTTACCACGATCAGCATACGTTCCTGGCTTTCACTCAGCAACATTTCCCATGCTTTCATATTTTTCTGACGGGTAGGTACTTTGTCGAGATGAATAATCATACCATGTTCGCCTTTCGCGCTCATCTCACTTGTGCTGCACGCAATACCTGCTGCACCCATATCTTGCATACCGATGAAGCTGTCTGTCTCAGCCAACTCCATACAAGCTTCTAATAATTTTTTCTCTTGAAACGGATCACCTACCTGCACGGCCGGCAAATCCTTGGCGCTGTCTTCGCTAATATCAGCGCTGGCAAAACTTGCGCCACCGATACCATCTTTGCCAGTATCACTACCAACGATAAACACAGGATTCCCTTCACCATATGAAGTGGCTGAAATCGTTTTGCCCGTTTTCATCACACCTACGCTCATCGCATTCACCAAGGGGTTGGTGCTATAGCAATCTTCAAAATAAACTTCACCGCCGACAGTAGGCACACCAAAACAATTACCGTAATGACTAATTCCTTTCACCACACCTTTCAATAGATGTTTCGTCTTGTCATCATTGATATTCCCGAATCGAAGTGAATTCAGTGTCGCTATTGGTCGGGCGCCCATCGTAAAAATATCGCGGTGAATACCGCCTACACCGGTTGCAGCACCCTGAAATGGTTCGATAGCAGACGGATGATTATGTGATTCAATTTTAAAACTACAAGCCCAGCCACCGCCGATATCAATCAAGCCAGCGTTTTCCTCACCGGCCTTTGCCAATACTTTAGAACCGTCTTTAGGCAAGGTCTTCAGCCACTTGATCGAATTCTTGTAACTGCAATGTTCGCTCCACATCACACTGTATACAGCGGTTTCAGTAAAATTAGGCGTGCGGCCTAATACTTTTTTTATGGCTTCAAATTCTTGTTCAGTGAGGCCTAATTTCTTTGCCTGTTCGAGCGTTGCTTCTTGCATATACGATTATATTGAGGCGCAAAAATAAGGTAGATACTTTAGTATATCCAATATTCTATGCGTCAGATATACACTACTTTCTAAACTAATGCGGAGCGGCAACAGCGGTGTTGTCACAAATCAAACCGTGATTGAATAGACCTCTTTTAGGCTATTATTGAATACCAATCGATATCATTGAATTTTTCCTTCGTTTGCGAGCCGTGTAAATTAAATTATCGTTATCCCCTTTCACAAAGCGGCGTATAAAAAAATTGGTTTCAAATTCATCAATCTCCCCTAAAAGGTGTTTTTTCATTTCTCCTTTTTTATCAAACGACACACAGGCCAAATAACCGCCACGACCTTGCTGATGTGTTTTTGGCGATTCATCATTTTTCAGGTCAAGATTCTTTTTATTGTCGGTATAAAAAACATATAGATTGTTCTTCGCGAAGATGGAGCTATACGAAAGTTCAGCCCCTGAATAATCATTACTATGCTGCGCCTTTGGAATTTTTCGAACCCAACTTTTGCCATCAGGTGTCGCGCTAATCACATAAATATCATCAGCGTAGGTATCATATGTGGTGCGCGTAGACATACCGCCGTTACCTGTGCTGTAGGTCATCGTGCGTGTCACCACTCGATATTGCTCGGCTGTTAGCAGAATAGTGCCATCATTAATCACATAAATCGAACGGATCACCAAATTATCAACGCCGATATCACCTTCATCATCCTTGCGTTCCTTGCGCTCAAGTTGTCTTGCTTCGCGTCCACTTGTATTGGCACGAATTAATTCGGCTGGAATTTCAAACAAGCCGCCATTGAGTATGCTAGTTGTTTTTGTTGATTTATCCAATTGCAACACAAACGCACCGTCCGTAGGTTTGATGAGTGATTTGGCATAAAAACCACCCAATAAAATCTCGCCTTTTTCTGTTTCAAATAAATAGGCGGATTTAGGCACAAGATTATTTAATTTGATTTGAACAATATCAGGTGTCGGCTTCCCTTTTTCATAAATCAATAATTCAAGATGATAATTGGGCAACTTACGATCTCTTTTCTCACGCGGTGTTTCTCCTTCATACACGCGCGACAGGATATAGACTTTTGCATCATCAGAAACAATAAAGGAGAGATTATCCATTTTAGCTTCCGTGTATGGCATACGCATTTCATCACCCCAAATTTTATTCATATCCTGATCAAAAAGCTGCATACCAATGACATCATTATTCAACCGATCGTTTCGTTTTTCTGGACGAAGTCGATACGTAAAAAGCACTGTTTTCTTGTTTTTAGAAATATCCATTTTATATGAACCGAAACTGATATTATTATCATCGACAAAACTTTCATCCGAAAAACCAAAGAGTCCATTATAGGCCACCTTATCAGACGATTCGAACAATTTCTTGGCTTTAGGTTCAAAATTTAATTTATCAATATTAAATTCTAAACAAGAAACGCCTTCCTTGTCGCGGTCTCTGTATACGTCGCGCACAAACAAGTAACTTTTATCGCCGATTTTAACAAAACTTGGATAGCCAGCCCTTTCGCTCAATTTATCTTCAGGCTCCACTGTATTTTCCTTGATCAATGTAAGTTTATTGGAAAATAGTTGAAAATTAAATGAGCTAACGCCTTTGTTATTCACCTGAAGTATTCCTTTTTCTCCGTAAGGAATTGGAGATAGTATTTCGTGCCTGCCAGGCGATTCGAAATCGTTGGATTGCATCATTTTTACAGGCGAATCAGTTTTCTGAGCCAAGATACCAGTCATACAAAAAAGACTCAGTAAAAGGGATAAGCAGGTTTTCATTTTTTTTAATTTCGGTAAAAGTACTTTGGAAAGGCTGCAATGTAAAGGTTTAGCGACGATAAAAATACGTGGATGTTATGAACTACGTCATTTCAATTACGGCATGAATGATGCGTTGTTGTTCTACTGCCGATTCAAGATGTGCATACCAATGTAAGTACAACAAAGGCACTTTGTAATAGCATAATTCCATCGACAAAAAATAAGTAATAAAGCGTTGACGTTGACGTTGACGTAACTCTAACATACCTGCTGACCCTGCTCGTCAGTAAGGTGATGAATATATAAATGAATGCAAGCATTAAATCGCCTTGCAACATAATGAATATAGAAACGACTAGTTGTAACACTCCAAGTGGGATGCAAGCAATAGTGGCCATCCTTTTATACGTTTGATTGCGTTCATCACGAATAAAAAATAAGACACACAAATGACTGAGCAGTAGTATGCGATATAAAAGCAAAAGGCCATAGCGCAGGTCTATGACGTGGTGTGGCGATTGAAATTGAAACGTAAACAGCACCCAGACCAAAACAAGAATGAGCAGGCGTTGAAAAGAATAACTACTCGACTTACGAAACGAAACAAACACAGGCAAGAGATAAAGTACTGATAAGATAGCAATCAACACTAAGTAAACATATGGAATAGCGGGCATCATCATCAAGGACAAGATAGAGCCTACTATTCCGAATATCGTCAGCATACCGTGATAAGAAAAAGCTGTCGACTTAATATAATATAGATTATAACTGCTCAGCGTTGCAAAAAAAACAAAGGCATATTGCCAACTCGACTGCCAACCTGCGTGCAGAATAATGGTTGTTTCAATACTCATAGCTAGTGCGCAAAGCGAAATGAACAGGTTGCTTTTGAGGATGAAAACAGATAAGGGGTGACGAAGATTCAACCTTTTTATTTTGTAACAAAGAGAGTATTCGCGGAGGCGTTGATGGTACCGGTATTGACCGAATAATTAAAACCAAGCAAGCGATTGTTGCAGGTGAGTGAAGTATTTCCACCACCCAATAAGCCCCCATGACAGACTTCTTGCATGGCGTGCTCACGATCAATATCAAAAATCCGTATCGCTTTCTGATCGTAAGGATTATACAACTCTAGATCGTAATCGTTCTTTAATTCCTCTAAAGAACGTGCCTGACGATCGACAAAATGAAGATACATCGTATCGCCAGAGTAATAGGTATCCTGCGCGATAATAGAATCAAGTTGATTGGCATAATTGGTGTGTTGGGCAAACTTGCGAATGATAATGGTATCTGATTCGGCATTAGTATAATGAATCAGATTGAGTGAGATAGTTTCAAAACCAGTACAATCGGCCTGCTCACACCTCCTGCAAGATAGCAGCGTGAATAGACTTAAACAAACAACACTAATTTTTACGCGTACATGAAATTTGAACATATGGGAACCAACATTTGAAACACTAAGGTAGCTAAAATTAGAAAGAGCAAGGAATTGACCTTGCTCTTTCTAAAAAAATTGATGCTTCGATTAATGAGCGATAACCAATTTGGTTTTTACATTTCTGTTTCCGACTTGAAGGTTCATAAAATACATACCATCAGCCCAAGCCGTCGTATTGATTTCGATGTCTTTAGTGCCCGTAACCAAATTCAGCTGAGGTGCTGAATAAACAAGTTGTCCTAATGAGTTAGTTACAGCATATGAAACTGTATTCGACTTATCTAAGTTTAAATGAATGATTGTTTTTGATGAAGCAGGATTAGGATACACATTGTAAGAGAAATCGATATCCATCACTTCTTCATTTGCTAAAGGTCCCACGCCGCATTTTTGCGCGATATAACTTCTAAGTCCTGGCTCAGTCGTTATTCCTGTACTTATCTTATACAGCTTTTTATCGCTGCAAACCACAAACACAGCAGGCACACCATACGAAGTTGTACCGGGTGCAAGAAACTTATTTATCACAGTACCTGTTGAGGTTTCATTACAAATAGGATGAGTAGTTCCTGTTATCCAATCGCCTTGAGTATCTAATGTAGTACCTTGCAAATCGGCCATCGTGGTAGAGCCATCTACTTCATATAAGAACACTTGTGCATCTTTTACAGAAGTACCGGTTTGCGTGCAGGCGCTCGTAACCCTGTGTTGCGCCTGCGGCAGGATTATGGCGCTTGCACGCTGTTAAGGGCTGGCTTATTCCTTGATTACTTTAAATGTCTGTTTCACATTTTCTCCTACACTGAACAAATAAATACCTGCCGATAAATTCCCCAACTCAACGCTAGTGTTTTCAG
>CAIRSV010000295.1 GCA_903881265.1 uncultured Bacteroidota bacterium | reverse complement strand
TGTCAAATGGCGTCGACACGGGATACTTTCATTCGTTAGATGCAACAAAGACCTGCGATATTCTTTTCTCAGGGAATCTTTCGTATCGTCCAAATAGGCAGGCCGTCATCTATCTGCTAGAGAAAATAGCACCGAAACTTATTCTCTTAAAACCCGCTATTAACATAAAAATCGTTGGCTCTTCAGGTCAAGAATTCAAGCATTTTGAATCTAACAATATCCAAATTAGTGGCTGGGTAGATGATATCCGAGAATGTTATGATTCGGCAAAAATTTTTGTCGCTCCTTTATTTACCGGTGCCGGGCTTCAAAATAAATTATTGGAAGCGATGAGCATGGGCGTTCCTTGCGTTACGACATCCGTGACAAATGCATCACTTATGGCAACTGAAAATGAGCATGTCTTGCTCGCTAATAATGACGATGAGTTCGTTTCTACTATCATCGAATTACTTAATGACACGAATCTGCAGCATACACTTTCGTTGAACGCCCGGGCCTTTGTATTGGAAAATTTCAGCTGGGAAGTCGCTAATCAAAAATTAGTGGACCTATTGTAAAACTGGAAGGGTAAGAAGCCGTATTGTTAATGCACTAGATATTTACGTTGTGTCGCAAATACAATGACCATAACAATTGGTACAATGGCCCCTACAAGCATTAAGTCCGTAAAACCTGCACTGCCTAATATCACCATCAACGCTGCCGGAGCAATTAATTCGCCTACCATATACAGTATAAAACCTTGCTTCTTCAAGCTCCTCATCATAAAAGCGCCAAAAAAGCAAAGCAGCGAGGTAACTATTGTAATCACTAAAATAGCAAGTCTGTTCTCGCATTGTTTCATAGCAAGTTCGATGGCACTATCCATCATTTTCCCAATCATACCGCCCACTTCGGGCAAATCTTGACTAGCTAATTTCTCAGCACTTTTACAAATTGTGAAATAATTGTAGATGCCGCTAAGAGCCCCGTAAACGCATCCGATATAACTTAAAATGGTAAGTCCGTTTAACATCCATGGCAATTCAGTCGATTTTTTTTCTTCTAAATTCAATGAATCCAATGTTTGGTTTTTGTCTGTCATATTTGTTGGTGTTATTTTTCATAAAAATATTAAAAAAGAAACAAGACAACGGTGATTAGTAATCACTACTTAAGCACCTTATCGAGCGCCATTACTCTTATCTCGCTGCGATCATAGAAATCTCAACGTTCACACCACGTGGCAAGCCAGCGACTTGCACTGTTTCTCTAGCAGGAAAATTAGCTGAAAAATAGTTGGCGTAAATTGTATTCACATCAGCGAAGTAATCCATATTGCTGAGAAAAATGGACGTTTTTACCACGTGTTCAAAACTCAGTTCGGCTTCCATCAGAATAGCCTGAAGATTTTTCATGACCTGTTCAGTTTCTTGCTCAATAGAATCCATCATAATGGTATTAGTACCCGGAATCAAGGCTACCTGACCAGAGATAAATACAAGGCCATTGATTTCTATGGCCTGATTATAAGGGCCTATCGGGGCTGGAGCATTAACGCTATTAATTACTTTTTTGTTCATCAAACAAAAGTAATATCATTTTTCAGTATTCAATACGCTTGATAATGTTTGACATTATATTTGCTAGTTCAATGAAGCACCTATTATATTTAGACACCAGTGATAAAAAATCGCTCCTCCTCATGATCCGTGAAGGTGCCGTAATCGCAGAACGATCGAATGATATACAAAACAATCATGGACAGGTTATCAACTCTCAAATACAAGAAATGATGACCGAATGCAATTTATCTTGGCAACAAATTGACGCCATTTGTGTATTGAACGGACCTGGCTCATACACCGGCCTCCGTATCTCATTAGCAACAGCCAAAGGATTGTGTTATGCGCAGTCTATCCCACTGATTTTACTCAACAAACTTGATCTTATTTATCATAGTGCGCCCAACATACATGACACAAATATTTGTAGCATTATTAAAGCCCGAGAAAATGAATTTTTTGCAGCCATTTATTCAGCAGATGGACATCAGATACTCCCATATTCACTGCTTAGCAAAGAGGATTTACTAAAGGAAGTTGAAGCACATGAGGCTGTTTTATGCGTTGAAGATGAAACGTATAAAGCCGAATTTGAGCAATGTACCCATGTGAATGTCTCTTTTAACGACATAATCAGCCTGTGCAATACCTATTTTATCGAAGGCAATGTGGCAGATTTGCTACACTCTGAGCCCTTTTACCTAAAAAATGTGTACATTAACAAAATAAACAAGTTATAAACATTTGTTTTTTTAATAATATTACTATTTTTACAAGATTAAAAATTTATATATTGAAGTTCAGTATATATATTTTTAGAGGCCTTTGTCTTTTTCAGATTAAATAAACTTAAAATGAATTTCATGGAAACATTTACATCTAATTTTTCTTCTAACGTAATCTCTGCTTCTGGAGTTCTAAGTAGCACGGCGTCAAGAATTAATTATGTTGAAGTTAAAAAAGGAGCCGCGATACTTCGATCGATCAATCATAAATTGAGACAATCCATCATTAAACTTCTGGAAGAAAAAGATAAATTAACTGTAACAGAAATCTATGTCAAATTGCGCGTTGAACAATCTGTGGCTTCCCAACATTTGGCTATTCTACGAAGGGCTGAGTTTGTAAAAACCTTTAGAGAAGGCAAGAATATTCATTATAGCCTTAATAGAGCAAGACTAGAAGAAGTCAATACATTTATCAAACAATTATTGAAAAATGAAATGGACTAGGCATATTCGCCAAGCTTCATTCACTTTTTGAAAGGCTTAGAAAGACATCCTATAACGCGGCGTCCTCGTTTTTACTTTCCACCTCAACCAACTCGCCTGCTTCGCTCACAACCAATTGAATATTGGCAGTACTTGTGTTTGGCAAAGCCTCCTCAGCATTCGTTGGCTCAACAGCTTCTTGTTGAAGTATTTCATTCAATTTAGGCAATTCGTCAAGACCATTCAATCCCAAATAATTCATGAATAGCTTTGACGTATTATAGGTAAGAGGCTTTCCAACCATCTCCTCCATTCGTCCTGAAATCACAATCAATTCCTTTTCCAATAACTTTTGAACAGAGTAATCTGAATTCACACCACGAATATGCTCAATTTCTCCTTTCGTAACAGGCTGCTTGTATGCAATGATCGACAATGTTTCCAATGAAGCACTTGAAAGTCTTTTTGCAAACTTTTCTCCATTTAACTTAGAAAGCGTTGGATAAAAATCTTTTTTACTTAAGAATTGAAAACCCCCACCAATCTGCCTTACTTCAAACGGAT
>CAIRSV010000294.1 GCA_903881265.1 uncultured Bacteroidota bacterium | reverse complement strand
TGATACACTGAAAAATATCGGCTTTATTTGCCGTAAAGCCCTTGTCTTCCTCGTCATAAGGCCTGCCAAAGAGACTATATGCTATCAATAAAATATCGAAAATAAGTGTAGTTTTGAAGCCTTAAATTCATAACAATGAAAAAATTAGCAGCATTCGCATTGACCCTGATAGTATCATCGGCTTTAAATGCACAAGAAATACCAGGTAAGGTAGTCCTTCAACAAGGCGATATCATTAAAATTACCACAGAAATGACCTCAAGCAATACCCAATCAATGATGGGTGGCGATCCAATGGAAATGAAAACCAATACCAACTCCTATACCGAACTTGAGGTAAAGGAAGTGCTGACTGATGGATACAAGATGAGTCAGACCATGAAAAAGATGAAGATGGATTTCGATGGTTTCGGTCAGAAAACCACGTATGATTCAGAAAGTAAAGAGAAGCAGGATAATCCCTTCGTGAAGCAATTAGCCGAAAAGATTAATATACCTGAAGATATCAAACTCGGTTTTGATGGCAAGCTCATTGAAGAGGAAGCTAACGAAGATAAGAAGGTAAGCAGCAAAGATGGCAAACGTGGCGGCGGTCGCGGCGGCATGCGTATGATGGGTATGGGAACTAATTCATCTGCCGAATCAGCATTTTTAGTCGTTCCGAAAGACGCAGTGACCAAAGGTGGCTGGGAAGAAAGCACTGAAAAAGACGGATTAAAAACAAGACGAAAATATACGATGGGCGCCGTTATGGGCACTATGGCTACAGTGACTGTGCAAAGTCAAACCAAAGGTGATCTTGACATGAATCGTGGTGGTATGCCAATGACCACCAAGGTAAACACTCTCACCGAAGAGATGATTATAGTGAATATGAGCACAGGCAAGGTGCAGATGCATACAGTGAATATGACCAATAATAGCAAGACTATTATGAATGATAAGGAAAGTCCTAGCACAGGTAAAACGACGATCACGACAACAGTAGAATAAGTCATTCATCAATTGCCTTGTCCTAAAATAACTATACATAGATGGTTTGTGGAGACACAAACCACGGACCGGGGAGCCGAACATATCAAACAGCACGAATAAAATGCGAAGGCTATTCGTGATTGATCACCAACTTCATAGTCTTCTTGTTACCTTGATAGTTTTGCTCCATTAAGTAAATACCAGATTGCCATTGACTGCAGTCAAGCGTTAATGCCTTATCCATCTCCACCCTAACTTGCTGAATCTGTCGCCCTGTTATATCAACGATTCGAAGCGTCGCTTCTACTGAACTACGAATCGTAAACTGGTTATTGGCCGGGTTCGGATAAATACTCCAAGCGATAGTTTGAGCTTGTTCGCTTACGGATAAACCAATATTTGTTGGTTTAATCACATTATCATTATAGACAAAATTCTTATTAGTAAATGAGCTTTGTGCATTACTCACAATGATATTGTCCGGTATACTCGCGCGATTAAGCAATTCGCCATAGACCCGATACGTGCCATAAGGCACATTAGAAAACGAGTAATTACCGTTTGCATCTGTCTTGGCATAGGCTATTGCCTGCTGATTGCTTTGATCAATCAGGATAATGGTCACATCGGCATTGCCTGAACGTGTTGGCTTGTTAGAACCCAAGAAGACATTACCGGAGATGAAGCCACTGCCTGCGGAATTAGCGCCATAACTCATATAGACATCCTTGCTGTATGTGTTTCCAAATAAGGTGATTACTTGTGCGTTATACCACATCAAGGCCGAGTTATAATACGTAGGAATATTGATGGCATAATTGGGGCTGCTTGGTTGCAAGGCCACTTTGATGCGGTAATCATCAATTGGCTTATTCACAAAGGTATACATGCCATTGGCATCGGTGGTGGTTGAATCAATGGCATCGAGAAAACCACCTGTCATCAATTTGATCAGATATACCTTGGCTTCGTTTGCCGTTGCAGGAGCATACGTATATGTATTGTCAACTTTATACACCGTTCCGCTCAGATTAAACTGCGTAGCTGTTGGTGTATTCACAAGCACAGAGGTACACGCCTGACTGCAGCTATTACCAAGGGCATTCACCGTTTGAAGGCAAACCGAATAGGTGCCGCTTTGCGAAAAGCTATAGACAAATTGTGCGGTGTTCGTAGTGGTCACATAATTATTATCAACAAACCAATAAAATGTCGTTGCTCCCGGTGTACAAGAACCATCAAAAACATAATCGCTACTCGAAGACGGAACCTGTGTGACAGTCAAACAAGATAAGCAAGGTGGTGCATATGTATACACATATTGAAAGGTGCTGTCGCAATAATTGCCATTGCTATCAATGGAATAGAGCGCCACCGTTTGAAGTCCAAAGGAACTGAATCCCTGCATAAATGGCATTCCATTGTCGGCGAACATGTTCCCATTGGCATACCACTTCAAGCTTCCGCCTGCAGGTATCACACTGCAGGAGGCATCAAGATATACCGAATCGTTCGTTGCATTCATCGACAAGGTAATACAAGGATAACATATCGGGTTCAATACCCCACCATTCCAGTAAAGCGATTGTGTAAAATCGCTGCAGACAAGCTGATTGCTATCTGTAATTTCTAATTTCAGGTCGTAGATACCAACAGCGCCCAAGATATTCACATAACTCACATTACTGCCGCTCTGCACCGGTATATTATTGATGTACCAGTTCATGCTGTAATTTGACGGATCATATTGACTCGATGAAGCATCCGCAAAAATATAACCCGTAAGGGGGTCAAGGGAGTACGTAAAACTTGCTTGACACGTCGAGACCATATTCACTGTAATCACCTGACAAAACGTATCAACACATCCGCCTTGCGCAGTATCACTCACAATGCAACATACCGAGTAGCTTCCAGATGTGGCATAGTTATTATAACCCATCGTTGTGTTTCCAACATTTCCATCACCATAAGTCCAGGAATAGGTTGCTGTCGGACTGTTATTGTTTCCAATAAAATAATAATTGCCATTGCCAAACTGATATGGATAGAAATTGGCATTGCAATCTTGAAACACTGTAATGCTTTGTGTGGTGCTGTCAATACAACCCTGGTCATTGATAATCAATTTGATCGAATGCGTTCCGGCCACATTGAATGGTAATTGAATAGAAGGAAAAGGGAACACAGTATACAACGTGCCGTCTACGTGCCATTCATACAATGCATTCGGCGCATTCGAACAACTCGCATCAAGATTGATGACCAATGAATTTATAGAATCCGCGGTAGCAGTAAAACAAGCTGTACAAGTTTGGGCCTTGGATAAATTGGAATGAGAAACGACAGCAAAAATCAAAGCGAAAATCAACAGATATTTATTCATAACATTTTTTTTAGCAAGACGCAAAGATGCTTGATAGTGTTTGTTTATATTTTGAAGCATTTTAGATACCCTATAAAGGAAACAAATTCAAGATCCACTTAGAGTTAAATCGCAGCAATTGCTGACCTGCAGGTTGCATCTACTTCGCGCTCGTTGCGATTAAATATATTAAAACAACACCAATAAAACATACACGAATGCGATACACCCTACCCATGCCATCCACTTGCTTTTTTGCCATTTATTTAACAAGCTCAAGCTGAAATTCAATTCCGCTTCTATCTTATTTTATAATAAATTGCACCACATTAAAATGTAAGCAATGAAATCTTTTCTTTCCGGTTCGAAAAAATATGTGTTGGGCGCGTTGTTGGGTGTAGCTGTCATCCTTTCGATACAGGCCATGGACAGCGATCCGTATTTCGAAATCTCAAAGAATCTTGAAATATTCACCAAACTATTTAAAGAACTCAATACCTATTATGTCGATCCTGTGCAACCTGGCAAAATGGTAAAGAAAGGTATTGATGCGATGCTTGCCGATTTGGATCCTTACACGAATTATATCACAGAAGAGGATATCGAAGATTATCGTTTTCAAACCACAGGTAAATACGGCGGTATCGGTAGTTCAATTCGTGAGAAAGATGGTTATATCGTCATCGCCGAGCCGGTCGAAAACAGTCCAGTGATCAAAGCAGGCCTCAAAGCCGGCGATATCATTACCGAAATTGACGGTCACTCCACCAAAGGAAAATCAATCGATGATATCAGTAAATTTCTGAAAGGATCGCCCGGCAGCTCGCTGAAAGTGAGAGTCAAAGACGCCGTCACGAATGCTGAATCAAACAAGACCATCACCCGCGAAGAAATCAATATCAGCAGCATTCCGTATGCCGGAATGGTAGGACCCAATAATGAATATGCGTATATCAGATTGGCACAGTTTACCGACCGTTGCGGTAATTTAGTTCGGAATGCCCTTGATAGTATGAAGAAGGCAAATCCGAGTATGAAAGGCATTATTTTTGATGTACGATACAATCCCGGCGGTCTGCTTGATGAGGCTGTCAACATCGCTAATATCTTTATCAATGGCGATCAATTGGTGGTAACAACGAAAGGTAAGAATCTAGAATGGGACAAGACCTATAAAACAAAAGGTACTCCGTTTGATGAAAAAATTCCGTTGACGATTCTTGTCAACCGCAATTCAGCATCAGCCTCTGAAATCATAGCCGGTACAATGCAAGATCTCGATCGTGGCGTGGTGATAGGTCAACGTAGTTTCGGTAAAGGCCTTGTACAAACAACCCGTGATATCGGTTTCAATGCTAAGCTGAAAGTTACCACTGCAAAATATTACACACCATCAGGTCGATGCATTCAGGCGCTTGATTATACACATCGCAACGAAGATGGAAGCGTTGGCGAAATTTCTGATTCGTTGAAGACAAAATTCAAAACCAAAAACGGTCGTATCGTGATGGATGGCGGCGGTGTGGAACCCGATATCAAGACGCCTGCGAAAGAAGCCTTAAAGATCATTAATGCACTTAGCACAAAATCGTTTGTATTTGATTATGCGACCTTATATGCAAGCAAACACGCTACAATTGCCGCAGCGAAAGATTTTGAACTTACCGAAACCGACTTCAATGAGTTTGTAAAATGGTTGGACGGAAAAGATTATTCGTACAAAACAAAAACAGAAGACGCTTTGGCGAAATTTAAAGAAATAGCCGAAAAAGAAAATTACTTCGATGCGGTGAAGAATGATTTTAATCTTGTTCAAAAATCGCTTTCACACGATAAGACACAAGATCTGATAAAGAATAAAAAAGAGATCCTTCGTCTACTACAAGATGAAATCGTAACGCGCTATTACTTTCAACGCGGTCGTTTTCAGAATCAATTGCGTGATGATGATGAGTTGAAAGAAGCAATTGGTGTGTTGAGTAATCCTTCGCGTTACAACTCGATTCTTGGGGTGAAATAAACCCACAGTTATCCATCACTATTTTCTAGATATACAAAATGAAATACTTTGTCCTTTTCGTATTGACAAGTTTCTGTATGTTGAAGGCTCACGCTGATGGACTAGCAATGTGACATATAAGACAGACCAATGCTAGCTATTTCGTATCCAATAAATACGAGAGAATTTTCCGTGTGCAAAATAGGGTAAGAGTAAAACGAGACACGAATTTTTGGTGTGTTACGTCGGTATAAAAATTAGCCCAAACCCTTTGCTATCTGACAACGAAACGAAAACCGAAATGAAAGAGTAGATGCAGTTGAGGTGTTTATTTATCTTCAGCCTGCTCTTTTAATTTCTCAGCCGGAATATAATGCTGACGAAGCTGTTCGATGAACTCAAGTATTTCTTTTCGTGCCAAACGCTTCACAGCCGAACTCACAAAAATCACGGGCAATTCGGCCCAGGTCTTAAGCAACTCCTTTTTAAATTGACTGACATGCTCGCTGACTTCCTTTTGCGATTCCTTATCGGCTTTCGTAAACACAAGAGTAAACGGAATGGCTTTCTCGCCAAGCTTATTGACAAAATCAATATCCATACGTTGTGGAGTATGTCGACTGTCGATCAACACAAATAATGTCTGCAGATTATCTCGTTTCTCGACATAGTTCCAAATCATTTTAGTCCAGGTACCTCGCTTGGTTTGCGATACTTTGGCAAACCCGTAACCTGGTAAATCGACCCAAAACATATTTTTATTGATGAGAAAATGATTAATCATCTGTGTCTTACCCGGCGATGATGACACCTTCGCCAATTCCTTCTTATTCGATAGCATATTGATCAGCGATGATTTACCTACATTGCTTCGACCGATGAACGCCACTTCGGGCAAGGTGCCTTTTGGGCAACTCTCCACATCCGGACTACTAATCAGATATTCTGTTGATTTTACTTCCATGAAGGGCAAAGGTAACACAATGATACAATGAGGCAATGCGACAATTTGCTCGGCGCTATTATTGTTCTGACGTAATGAAGGCAAGCTATACGCCATAAGATGGCAAGATGTCTCATTATCAAATTGTCTGTTTATCTTCGCGGCGTGGGAACAAACATAGTACCTGATATTAATTCAGCGTTAAGCAAAAAAGAGCAAGTCGAACATATGTTTGATGGCATCGCCGGGAAATACGATTTCCTAAATCGATTGTTGTCGTTTCGTATCGATGTGCTTTGGCGAAATAAAGTGGTGAACTTGCTAAGAGACAGCAAACCCCAATACATCCTTGATGTGGCCACGGGTACTGCCGATTTAGCTATTGCCTTAAGCAGACTTCAACCAACAAAAATTACTGGCCTCGACCTCTCCAACAATATGCTTGAAGTGGGTCGTGTAAAAGTGGCTGATAAGCATCTCAACACGCTCATCGAATTAGTGAAAGGTGATAGCGAAAATTTACCGTTTGACGATCATACCTTTGATGCAGTGACAGTAGCCTTCGGTGTGCGTAATTTTGAAAATCTAACAAAAGGATTAAACGAGATTCATCGAGTATTAAAACCAGGAGGCCATTTTATCATCCTTGAATTCTCTAAAGTAAAAACATTCCCTGTCAAACAATTTTATCATCTATACTTCAGTTATATAACGCCGATGATAGGTAAGTTGTTCAGTAAAGACACTAAAGCCTATTCGTATTTGCCAAATTCCGTGCAGGTTTTCCCCGAAGGTGAAGAAATGTGTGTAATATTGCAATCCGTTGGTTTTAAAAACACCGTATGCAAACCCTTAAGTTTCGGAATATCATCCATCTATCACTCTGTCAAGTAGCCTTGTTGCTGCTTTTGTCGGTTTGTTCCTTCAGTGCGAAGGCGCAGGATGAGAAAATGAACAATGCAGACCACGATGATAAACCATATTACTTCGGCATTACATTAGGCTTCAACTCAGCACAATATAAAGTGTGGCAGTCGAAATATATGCTTGAGAATGATACCATTAAAAATATCACACCGCTTTGGCGCCCTGGCTTTCAGTTAGGTATTATGGGTAATCTGAAAGTATCGAATTTTATCGATATCCGCACGATTCCTTCGTTTGTGCTTCGCGAAAAAGCACTTCGATTCACCGATCAAACAGATTCAAGCTTTACAAATTCATTCGAATCTATCTTATTCAGTTTGCCGTTCGAATTAAAATTCAAATCAGATAGGATGACGAATTTTAGATTTTATGTTTGCGCCGGTGCTAAGATTGATTATGATTTCAACGCCAATACCAATTCACGCAGACCTAATGAAATCATCAAGGTAAAGCCCTTTGATTTCGGGTATAATTTGGGCTTAGGCTTTGAATTCTATTTCCCTAACTTTATTTTCTCACCTGAGCTAAAAGTTTCAAATGGTTTGGGCAACAGTCTTGATAGAAAAAATGATGAGCCCACCAACAAGGCTATCGAAAAGCTAACCACACGAATGCTGATTATCAGTTTCCATATCGAGGGATAAAGCCTAAGATGATCAACGCAGATCGTCGTTTTAACTAGTATTTACAGGTATAATTTCATCGAGGCTTCTTCAACTTTTTCGCAGCATCATCATTGACCCTAACGGACATAAAAAAAGAGTGAGATAACCCACTCTTACTTTATTTTTCAATACCCTTTATTTCTTTTTAGATGCTGCTTTCTTTTTTGCAGGCGCCTTCACTTTTTTTGCGCGCGTTGCCTTTTCAGCAGGAGCCGTTGTTGTTTCGCCACTCATCATACGAAGAATTTTTTGTTGTACTTCGCCGGTGAATTGATTACCCGAAAAATCAAATTGCGTTAAACGACTTAATGCAGCCAATTCATCAGGCACATCAGCTAGTTGATTATTCATTATATTCAACTTGTTCAAACCGCTCATCATAGAGACTTCAGCAGGAAGTTCCTGAATTTTATTATTGCTCAAATTCAGGACTTCCAATTTTGGAAGTGAACAAAGCACCATTGGAAAATCAACAAATCCGTTATTCGGTGCTTGTAAGTTTCGTAGGTTTCTGAGGTTAGAAAATGAAGTCGGTAAATCGTATATTCTATTTCCTGAAGAAGCATCATCACCTAAGATAAGGGTTTGAAGATTCGTCAACATCCCCAATTCTGAAGGAAGAAAATGAATATTGTTATTGGATAAATTTAACTCGGTCAGCTTCGTCAAATACTTCACATCAGACGGAACAAAATTTAAATTACAACCGCTCAAATCAAGGCTCGTAATATTCTTCATCTGACGAACCAAATCAAGCAGGTACTTCGGATTTTTTACTTCGTTACCACTGAATTTGAAAGTTGTCAATGCCTGCAGGTTATTGATTTCATTCGGCAAAAACGTAATCGGATTTCCTGTGATATCCAACTCTTCTAAATTTTTGCAGTTTGCAATAGTGACAGGCAAGGTATTCAATTTGTTATTACGAAGAATCAACTTACGCAACTTCTTCATATCGCCGATTGTATTCGGAATCGATGTCAGATTATTATTTGACAAATCCAATACTTCCAAATTATCTAACAGATAGGCATCGATAGGAACAGCGCTGATATTCGCATTCTGAACCGTCAATTCCTTCAGATTAGGATATCGAAAAACCTCCATCGGAAATTTATTAAACGGCTGACTTGACATACGCAACAAATAGACGCACGTATTGTCGTATGCTGCCGATGGCAATTTATCAAATACTTTATCAGGATCGCAAGGATCGGCCAACGGATAATAGGTTTGAGCCACACCAAGCTGACTGCTCAATAATAAAGCAAATCCAAAAATCAACTTCTTCATACTTCTTTAAAATTTGGCTTTAAAAATAGTTCCTTTTTTGGCAAATACATAATTTTTGTAACACATATCTCAAAAGAGCCTATCCTGTTGGCAGTTTGCTAGCTTTTTAGATTGTCCAAACCAAGGCTTGATGATTCATGCTAGCGATGATTTTGGCAGAAAATAATGACTTTAATGCAACTTCAACATAGACAAACTTATGGGAAAACGGCGCGTTGAGAAGACCACGATACACGCAGTTAGATGGAGGTTATTTCTATTTAATCATAAAAAATCACTGCCGTTTTTGTTTCATTCTCAAGCCATTGTTTTATTTTAGTACCTTATTTATCAGCCATGAATAACCAACCTATGAAAACATGTCTGTCTTGTGAAAAGAATTTAAAAGGCAGACTTGACAAAAAATTCTGTGATGATTATTGCCGCAATAATTTCAACAATCATCAAAAAGCAGCATCGACCAATTATGCTCGAAACATCATCAATGCCTTACAAAAAAACAGACGAATTCTTGAATCCTTTCTGGGAAATCAGGAGGTGGTGAAGACTACCCGCGACCGTTTATTGGTCAACGGATTTTCATTTCACTACCACACGCATACCTTATCAAATCGTAAAGGAAACGTGTATACATTTTGTTTTGAATTAGGCTATTTACCGCTCGAGCACGATTTATTTTTAGTGGTAAAACGACACGCTCTCGCATAAGTGCGCACCATAAAAATAAGTGCGTGATTCCTCACACATCGGGGCTCGTTGCACACAAGGTGTTTTCAGTAAATGCTCGTTACCAGTCTTTATCGAGCTTCACGGGTTGACCGCTTACTTTATCTTTCTTGTCGCGCAGTTTCTTTTCTTCCTGATTGAGCGCATTAAGCAGTTGATCGGCTTGTTCCTTTGTCAGTTTAGAAGGCATAGGTTTGGGTTTATCTCCTTCCTTCTCCTCTGGCTTTTGAGGATCTTTTTGTCCTTTTTCGTCTTTCTTATCGTCTTTTTTATCGTCAGGTTTTTGCTGATCTTGTTTATCTTTCTGATCTTGTTTTTTGTCGTCCTTCTTATCGTCTTTTTTCTGCTGATCGTCTTTCTTTTTCATCGCTTGCGCATACGCCAAATTATATTTCGTATCGGCCGAGTTAGGATTTACTTTCAGCGATTGCTTGTAATAATTGATGGCATCATCCCATTTTTTTTGTTCTGAATACGCATTGCCGATATTATGATTTGAAAAGGATTGTATACTTCTGTCTTTCGAGTTTTTTGCCGCCTCCTCAAATTGCTTTGATGCCTTCTCATAATTCTTTTGTTGATAGAGGGCATTGCCCAAATTGTATTGTGCTTCACGGCTTTTTTTGGCCGCATAGGCTTGTTGATATTCGGCAGCAGCTTCCTTATAATTTCCTTTGGCATAGTGCTTATTGCCACTATACATATGCTGATCGATATTTTGTGCAACGCCTACTGAACAGAAGCACACCAATAAAATGACGAGTAGTCGTTTCATGCCGCTTGTAATTTTTTTTGTTCAGGAATAAAAAATTCAATGAGTATCAGCAACAACGCGATACCGATAAAATATTGATAGTAGCTATTATAATCTGTGAAAATATTGTCGCCAAAATTTTTCTGTTCGGTTGAGCTAATTTGCTTCGCAATCGCATCGGCTGCCGCATCGGTATTGCCTAATCTAAGATACACGCCTTGTCCGGCTGAGGCTATCTCTTGCAATTCCTTTTCATTCAGCTTCGTAATCACTTCGTCACCTTTCTCATCGCGTTTATTTGCGCGTGTTTCAGGATCAAAAATTGGGGAGCCTTCTGGCGAACCTATACCAACTGTATTAATCATAATACCTTCGCCCACAGCTTTTTTTACTTCATCGGCTACGCCTTCGTCGTGATCTTCGCCATCACTGATAAGGATGATGCTTTTGTATTTTGTTTCCTTCGCATTAAACGATTGACGGGCCATACTAATCGCTTCCCCTATCACAGTGCCCTGCGTAGGCACCTGAGTGGGCGAGGCACCTGCCAAATTCATTTTCAAGGCCGACATATCGACGGTCAGTGGCACAGATACATACGCTCGACCGGCAAACGTAATGAGGCCGATACGATCATTACCAAGTTTTTCAAGCAGTCGTGCGATAAATTGCTTTGCTTTTTCCAAGCGATTCGGCGATAAATCTTGCGCCAACATACTTTTGCTCACATCAAGGGCTATCATGACATCGATCCCTTTTCGTTCAATCTTTTCGGTGCGAGAGCCTGCCTGTAAATTAGCCAATCCTATAATACCTATTGCGAGGGCTACAACAAGTAAACAGAATTTGAACAAGCGTAACGGTTTACTATAACGTGGCATCAGGGCATTCACCAATTGTTCGTCTCCTAGCAATCGAATAGCCTGTTCGCGGCGCTTTGTTCGATAGTAAAACAAACCTGCGAGCAAGAAGCAGGCAAGCAGATACCAAAAAAAGTCGGGATGTTGAAATCGTAACACGGGGCAAATGTAAATGTATCCGATTTTTTGTAAAATGGTTTAGGGAAGTTTTAACGAATAAAAAATAAGCTCAACTGCTATGCTCAATACCAAATTGAACTTCAGCAGGCTGCGTACGACTATAGAGTAAAGCAATGCAGGTTTTTTCAAATGAATTTTGTCATTGTATCATTTGCCCTTTATATTTGTCAGTTCATCAATTAAAATGATCTCTCATGGCATATTCAGAAAAAGTGTTGGAACACTACAACAACCCTCAAAATGTAGGAACCTTAGACAAAAGCAAAAGCAATGTCGGTACAGGACTTGTTGGAGCGCCTGAGTGCGGTGACGTTATGCGCCTTCAGATTGAAGTAGACGATGCAACTGGTATTATCAAAGATGCTAAATTCAAAACCTTTGGTTGCGGATCAGCAATTGCTTCATCGAGTGTGGCTACCGAATGGTTGAAAGGAAAAAGTATTGATCAGGCAGTAACGATCGACAATATGGATATAGTAGAAGAATTAAACTTGCCGCCTGTAAAAATTCACTGTTCAGTATTAGCCGAAGATGCAATCAAAGCTGCAATCAATGACTACCGCGTTAAAAATGGTATGGAAGCCCTTGTATTAGAAGAAAAAGTAGTTCACTAAACTATTCAACAACGTATAAACATTGCCAGTCTTTTAAAACCTTCGTGGTGTTAAAAGACTGGCTTTTTTAATGGGTGCAATTGATTGTATTCAACGAATATGCGATTCGATGAATCCTTACTTGCTTGTTGATAACCTTGTATGAACAAGCTACGCTTTATGATTAATTTCGCCTTGAAGGTCAACAATATTGAAACTTTAAAAATTACACACGATGGCTTTTCAGGGTGTCACCTATCAGGGATTTATAATTGTTTAATCTAAGCGACGTTTGAATGCAATTACCTAGATCACATAATTTACCGGTCAATAAAATAAGTGCGTGTTTTAATAACACGTCTGCTACGTACAAATATTATTGGTTTCTGTCAATCATTCAATCGGTCGAAAATGGGAACACGACAATTCAGAAGAGAGAACTATTTGCTCGTATGATTGCCAATGCGTGGTATACAGTTAATTTTTTTCATGTTTCATTTGGCAAGCAAGATTTAATTCAAGAAGCCATTCAAAAAATCAATACCATCGAAGGAATCCCAGTGGATGAAAAATATGATTCTATTTTAAAACAACTCATCGCAACAAAAAATGTGTCGACAATAAAGTTGTTGAACCATTTCGATAAAAATGTGCCGCATTGGTTTTTAAGTCCCTGGTTTCCTGGAATGAGTAGAAATGATATCTATCAACACGCTACACGTTTCGACAATAATTGCTTGTATAGTTTATTGGATAATTCAATTGAAATAAATAACGAATGGCTTACCTATCTCAATGAAAATGCAGGCCTGTTAAAAGCCTTTTGTTATTGGCATCTCGCATTGTTTTTACAGGCAAAAAATCCTAATGTACCTGACATCCCTAATAAACTTATTAAACCTGCGGTAAGAAAAAACTTAACACAGCAACGAACTATTTTTTGGGATGTTGTGTTAAACGAAGTAGGTTCAGTGACATGTATTTATACTGGCAATGAATTGACAGTTGGGAATTACGCAGTCGAACATTTTATACCTTATAATTTTGTGTCGCATGATTTAAGGTGGAATTTAATCCCTGCGGATAAAGTCTTTAATAATTCAAAGAGTGATAAATTACCTCGATTAGAAAGGTATTTCGACAATTTCTTTGCCATGCAAAAGCAAGCCATTGACATCATACGAGAAAAATCACCAACGAATAAATTTTTAGAAGATTACCTTACGATATTTGCTGACCTTGATGAATTGAAAAACTTACCACAGAATTTCACTAGCATTAAATTTAAAGAACGTATACAACCATTAATAACCATAGCCTCTAATAACGGATTTGAATTCTTGTCGTAATGCAACATAATCAATATAGCCATTTAACCGCCAAAGAACGAAGCTCTCTTTCGTTTCCTGCTAAATATCTTCTTAGGCAAAAACGTTACACCGGTCGGGTGTTAGATATGGGTTGCGGATTTGGAAAAGATGTGGAATTACTAGCACAACAAGGCATTGATATTGTTGGATATGATACATATTATTTTCCTGATTACCCCAATGAAACGTTTGATACCATCATTTGTTTTTATGTACTGAATGTTTTGTTGCCTGAAGAGCAAGCGAATGTTTTAATGAACGTTTCAGCCTTGCTAAAACCTAATGGCAAAGCCTACTTTGCAGTTCGAAGAGATGTACAATTTGAGGGCTATCGACTCCATAAGTTACATAAAAAACTAACCTATCAATGTACAATCAAACTGCCCTATACATCCATCCTTCTGAATGAATCGTGCGAGATCTATGAATATCAACAATACACAATATTGCAATCAGGTAACGCGCAAGTAAGTCCATTCTTTAATGATACCGTACCGAGAGAATTACTTTTTGAAAGTGCTACAGCGTTTTCCTTCTATGATAAATTTCCAGTGAGTCAAGGCCACACATTGGTAGTTCCAAAAAGGTTGGTTGCTAATTACTTTGATTTGACCGTAAAGGAACAAACCGCTTGTTGGATTATGGTCAATAAAGTAAAGAATGAATTACAACGGCGATTTAATCCTGATGGATTTAATATCGGCATCAATATCAATAAGGATGCTGGTCAATCCGTTGATCATTGCCATATCCATATTATTCCAAGATATGCAGGTGATGTTGAACGCCCGCGAGGAGGAATACGAGGTGTGATTCCTTCAAAGCAAGATTATGAACGATGATCACGAAGCATGTACGACAAAAGACATCGGAATGTGTGTCGTGAATTTGCTAAGGTGTTCATGATTTGAATCTCCGATTCGTGTTTCATACTTCACGACTAACGAATTTTTTTCTACTTGCAGAATGATGCCCGAAAATGTCAAGACCGAATCGGCAATGTAAGGAAGTGTAAAATGGATTCTTTCTCCTGCTTGATAAGATGATTGGGTCATAGCTTACAATGTTTATTTTAAATTGAAGATATGAAAATAATTTTTCACGAAATTTCTTGTTTACAAAAAGTCTAGCCATACTATAATCTAAACACAACACCGCATAATACCTTGTCAATAGAATTTATGAACAGCGAATGTTGAGAATAATGTAGTTTTGCCACAGTAAAATACATCGTTATGGAAACAGCATTAGAAAACAGCATTTATATCAGCGACAAAGCAAAAGCGAAAGTAGAACAGCTTTTCAATGAAGCCGGTCTTGATGATACGCATTTTGTGCGTGTAAGTGTTGTAGGCGGTGGATGCAGCGGCTTGAGCTATAAACTCGACTTCGACAATGAAATGAAACCGATGGATCAAGTATTTGAAGATAAAGGCATCAAGCTTGTCACCGACCTGAAAAGTTTCTTATACCTTGTCAATACTGAATTAGATTTTTCAGACGGATTAAACGGCAAAGGGTTCAACTTTGTCAATCCAAATGCAAGCCGCAGTTGCGGTTGTGGCGAAAGCTTCGCAGTATAAGTTTTCTCATACCGGCCATTACACGTTTTATCTGATTAAGGTGATATCACCTTTCTTATCATACACATCGCCGTGCGGTGTGGTGAATTTGCAATAATAATAGTACACACCTGCTTCCATCATTCCGTTGTTCTTTGTGAGTCCGTTCCAACGAGCTTGTGGATTATCCGTTTCAAAAACGAGTTGTCCCCATCGATTATAAATGGCAAACGTATAGTCCTTCATGTTATCAAAGACGACATTATAGAACACCGGCCCGAAGCCGTCATTCAGGTTATCGCCATTGGGCGAAAAGGCATTCGGAAAAAAGACTAGTTCCTTTTCGTAAATGCTACCGCAATGTGTCACAGTATCCTTGCATCCTGCATCGGTGATAGCCACTAAGGTAAAGCAATAGTCGCCTGAGAGCGCAAAGGATTGGTGTTCATCCTTATTGGTTGAAAATAAAAGATTGTTGTAATACCATTCGTAGGTGCTTGCATAGAAACTTAAATTCTTCAAGATAAAAACCGGATTTGAGATCGGTGCATCGTGGGGGTTCACTGAAAATTCGGCAATCGGCGAAGGCGCTCGAACGACTGTGAAGGTCACAGTATCATAGGTAGGACAATCACCAATACTAAAGCCGGTGAGCGTATACGTGGTAGTGACTGCGGGGTCAAACGTCAGTTCAGAGGTGTCGATACTTGGTGTCACACCCGTCTTAGGATTATAATCTAAATACGCGTGATCCTTAATTTTCATCGTGAGTACTTCGCCTTTGCATAACACTGTATCTAAAGGTTTGTTGAGACTAAACGCTGTACCCTTGTAATACGCCGAATCTACTAGGCGCGCAAAGAAGCCATCACTTGATCCGACCGAATTTAATGAAGAAGAACCATAAGCGGCATTAGACCGGAAGTAACCACAAGTATACAACTGATCATTTTTACCTTTGGCAATCGCATTACCACGATCATTACTATCGATGCCGCCACCTGTTATGGCCCATTGCCATTTTCCTTCTGGCGATATTTTTGCCACAAACGCTTCGAGGTATTTTCCTGAAGGAACAATAATATTATCGCCAAACTTTGCGCCTTCATTGATATCACCGGCTACATAGATATGACAATTCGAATCGGCCCACACATCATTGGCGCGCTCGCTTCCTAAATCAGAGCCTGCTCGTTTACCCCAATAAGGCTTGCCTGTATTCGCATCCACTTTAAAGATGAAGGCATCACGTTTATCATAGTTCTTAACCATCACGGTGTCCATATAAAGTGAATCGCGATGTTCACCAACCACATAAATATGTCCGTGTTTATCAGAGCAGATGCCGTTGCCCCAATCATCTTTTGAACTGCCGATATTCGTCACCCATTTATAATTGCCCGATGTATCATACTTAAGCACGAAGGCATCTATGCCACCTTGACTAGTCAATGATGTCGTACCAAAGGGGCGCACATTATCATACCCTCCTGTGATATAGACACCACCCGAATCATCGACACATACCGCGATATCGCGTTCGATATATTTATTATGCGCAGGATCCCAGGGTAGATTACCGAAGGTGCGTGCCCATTGAAATTGACCATTACTTTTCATTTTAGCCAACCAATAGGAATGTTTATGTGCACCGGTATTTGGGTTCGTAGCCGTAACAGCAGCACCACCACAATACAAGGTCGAGCCGGTCATAAAGCCCACTATATAATGATTACCTGCCTTGTCGGTAGCGATATCTAAGCCCTGATCATCGCCAGATTCGCTGCAAACGAAAGTTCCCCAAACGGCATTCCCATTCTTATCGTGTTTGGCGATAAAACATTGATCGCCCGAGCCAAAGGCGCTCCCTGTGATATTGAGAGGACCAATATTGATGCCGGCACCTTCCCAAAAAGTACCTGTGACCACACTATTGCCATCTGCATCCACATCCATACCAAGAATACGATCGTCGTAATATTGTCCACCACTGCGAGCCCAATAACAATAACCTGTACTGTCGAGTTTGGCTAAAAATATTTCTTTGCTCTGCACATTCGCTGTGAAATTAAGCAACATAGCATTCGTGCCGATATTGATGGATGTACTAAAATAACCCGCTATATAGATGTATCCTGCTGAGTCGGTTTTGATGCACGTTATTTTATCGCTTTTTACATTGCCTAGTTTCTGAGCCCAAACCCAAGCCTGCGCATTCGTGGTTTGATATAGCAGGATATACAAAAAGGAAAAGAAGATAATTCGTTTCATGCGTTCAATGAATTAGTGCGTGAGCAAGACGCCACCATCATGGTAGACGTTTGATAACCTAAAAGTAATATAAAACACGGTGCTTTTATAGTCTTTTTATGCGAGAGCAATATAATTGAGATAGTCGCGTGGCCATTCAGCTAGCTGTCAGCTGTGTGCACTACTAACCTAAAAGCAATGTTATGGCACGGGATCATACCCATGACCGCCCCAGGGTGCGCAACGAGAAATGCGCTTTACACTTAGCCACATCCCTTTGAAAACGCCATATTGTTGCAACGCGATACGTGCATATTCAGAACACGTAGGCACATAACGACATTTTGATGGGCCCATCAATGGAGAAATAAACAGCTGATAAATTTTTATCACGCCAAGCAATAACGATACGATGCATTGTGTAAGCCACTTCATTGTAGATGCAAAGTAACAGCAGTCTAGCGCATAATCCATAGATTATATTGTTTTGTAATACACCTTCCTCATATTACATTTGCCACCCTATGCCTTACTCCTTTTCGGTTTATACATCCTTGGCAAGTATGCCTGCTGATTACAGCCAAATTGGATTACAACATAAACCCATCTGCAGAGGTATTGATACTGTTGAAAAGGCGCTCGTTGAAAATCTTCAAAATTTTTATGTAGTAACGTTTGACGAAGGCGAATTGCTTTGCGTTTCGTATTTTCAATTACTTGCTGTCAAACCTGTCCATTTTAATTTGGCCAATAAGAAGCTACAACAAGCCGCATTATCACTTGCGCTGCGATTAGTAAAACCAAGTTTATTGGTCGCGGGAAATTTATTTCGACACGACGTACAATTTTTTGAGTTTGCTAACGCAACACACACAAGCGAAAAACAGGCCGATATATTTATGGCCACCACCAATCATCTGATTTCATATACAAATGCTTCTGGCATTTTCTTAAAGGATGTGCAACACGAGATCGCTGCGCATATTCAACAAGACAATACCTATATCCAAATGCAGGATGACGTTTCAATGGAAATGAATATCCCTGCAAATTGGAGCTCCTTTGCAGATTACGAGCATGCCTTGAAACATAAATACCTTCAGCGTTGCCGCAAGATTCGAACATCATTTGAGGGTATTCATATCATCAAATTCAGCGAAGCAGATATCAAGCGATATAGCACCGAAATGGAACAATTGTACCTACAGGTAACAAAGAAACAATTGGTGAGTATGGGCATTATCAATCATTCGTTTTTCGAGGAACTTAAAAAATCGTTGCAAGATGATTACAACGTATGTGGTTATTTCCATGGCGAAAAATTAGTGGCATTTTCTTCTGCTATCCTTCACGACGGCGAATACGATATGAATTATATCGGCTTCGATTACGCCTTTAATCAATCACATAATTTGTATTTCAATATCCTGTTTCATTGTCTTGAAAATGCTATGTCTACAGGGTGTCATAAACTTATTCTTGGACGCACGGCGCCTGAAGCAAAGGCCATTATGGGCTGTAGCCCCGATTATAGATTTAGTTTTTACAAACTCCGTAACGTGATCGTGAATTGGTTTTATCAAATGGTGGCCGCCTACTTTAAAGAGCAACAGGGCAATAAATGGAAAGACCGTCATCCATTCAAATCAAATTATTATGCAGCAGCGCCACCTAATGTTGAACAATAAGACTGATTGAAAAGTTAGCGTCGACTATCTGTTGCTTGACGCAAGAAGAAATATGTAGAATTAAATTTCTTTCAAGAATATAAAATGATTCAATGCCATTCGCAACTCGCCATATGAAAATTCATTATTCAATGCTTGTCGCAATACACTCGTTGATTTTTCATTTGTGGTCAGCAATACCTTCTTAATTGTATTGAGTTGCTCAACACTCAGAAAACGTGCAATCTCCAATTCTCCACTTTTAACAAATTCAGCCAAATGACTTTCAACGGTGGACACTGCCATATTTCTGATGACGGCAATTTCTGCAATCGTTTTGCCAGCGATAAAATAGGCCAAACTTTCTTTAGAACTTGCGCCTTTTTCAACCTTACTTTTTTTAGCCTCTACTTTTTCTTTCTCGAATCGATGCGCTAAATCAAAGAGTATTTCGTCGTTGAATGTACTTTCCTGCAGTTCGCTTACCTTTTGCCAACATTTGTCGTACACAGCGACAACTAAAAGAATATACTTCTTCAATTTTGGTTTGCCGTTAATTGATTTCAAATACACCGACAAGGGCTTAAATATTTCTTCGTACAGCGATTTCACAAAATAACCGATACCTTTTTTTACCCTTTCTTTTAATAAGGCCATATCCTTCGAGAAGGCCGTATCGCTTAAAATCGAATCGAGCTGTATCATAAATTTATCAGCCACGTCTTTTTGTTCCCTTGCTTTATCAACAAGCTTGCGCACGAATGCAATTGCCTCTTCTTCTTCAGGAATATGTTTTGATAGCAACGTGGCTTCCTCAAGTTCATACATAGCATCTAATACACGCTGCCATTGAAACATCGAAATGAGTTTCTCTGATTCGTACTTAAACTGCTCGTGTTGCAATTGCTGCTGCAGCACTTGTTCTTTGACTTCATTACGAGTGAAGGCTGCTATGCGCTCTTCGGTAAACAAGGCGTGTTCGGTAATACGCGAATGCAAGACAATACCCTCTAAGGAAGTACAACGACTAAGCGCTACATAAACCTGTCCCGGTGCAAAAGACTGTCCGGCATCGATGATGGCTTTATCAAATGTCAGACCTTGACTTTTATGAATCGTGATAGCCCACGCCAATCGCAATGGTATTTGTATAAACTCTCCGATTACTTTTTCATCAATGCCATTTGTTTCCTTATTGAGTGAGTAATTAATATTCTCCCACGTTTCAGGTTTCACCAAATACTCTTCATTCGTGTCGGGGAATTTGACATAGATATCATCTTCGGTAATCTTAGACACGACGACTATCTTACCATTATAGTATTTTTTTTCAGGACTGCTGTCGTTCTTGACAAACATCACTTGTGCGCCTTCTTTTAATTGCAGTGACAAGTCGGTTGGCAATTGTTTATCGCCAAAGTCACCTTTGATTTGACCTTTAAAAAAATGTGCCACTGAAGGTAACTTACGTAATTCCTCAGCGTTGATCACATCAGCTTTGTGATTGTGTGTGGTGAGTGTAATATAATTTTTATCCTTGCCCGCAAAGCCAGGATCATAGCGACGATTGAGTGTATGAAAATCTTGTTCGTCCAATGCATTATGTCTCAGCTTATTAAGTAAATCAATAAACGATTGTTCATTCTGCCGGTATATCTTTTTCAATTCGATATACACAAGAGGTGTGTCTTCTAGCACCTTGGCATCGAAGAAAAACGGACTGTTGTAATAGCGATCAAGCAATACTTTCTCACTGTCTTTCACAACGGGCGGCAACTGATGTAAATCACCAATGAACAAGACTTGCACACCGCCGAACGGTTTTTTATTTTTCCTGAATACTTGTAAAATCGTATGAATGGCATCCAATGTATCACTTCGTAACATACTCACCTCATCGATAATAAGCAGTTGCAATTCATCAATGAGTTTACGTTTGGTGCTGTTAAGTTTTAGGTTTTTGAATAAAGCGTTTTTGTCTACGATACCATCGTTCATACCGAAACCTGTCTTCATATCAGGTAAATAAGGTCCGAAGGGCAGTTGGAAAAACGAATGCATAGTAACACCACCGGCATTAATAGCGGCCACACCTGTTGGCGCTACAATCACGAGATTCTTGCGGCAATGTTGCTTAACGTATTTCAGAAAGGTCGTCTTACCCGTACCTGCTTTACCGGTGAGGTACAATGAACAATTCGTATGATTGATAAAGTCGTAAGCGAGTTTGAAATTGATATTCTCGAGATCCAGATTCATCCTAGGCAATTCTTGTATGGTTCTTGTTTGTCCTTTATTGATTTGAGTTACTCGCCCATCTTGTTCGGTATGTTGCCTGAAATTATTCACCGTGTGAAATTAAATCATCCGATGCATATAATCATTGTAAACTGCAGTCGTTTTGTTTGTGTCTACGTTACTAGACTCGTTGCATACGTCTTATGTTATCCGCTAAAAAAAATCTGCCGGTTCATCATATCATCCCTGACTTCACTTGGCCACCCACCTCTGAATATCGGCTAAGGCGACAATAGAATGAACCGGCAGAACTTGAATTATTTACTCTTTATTGTCATTTCGTATTTTCTCAATCATCATTTTCCACGCATTAAGAAGACTTCCTCTAAAGAGAATATTGTTGTCCTTGACAATGAAGGTAACAGGCACACCATCCATACTATATTGCTTTCTAACATAATCCCAAGACGGAATAGCATACACAGGAAAGTTGTAGTTTCGTTCATGTACTATCTGAAAAGGAGTCTTCTTGTCATCTTTGCGAAGGATACCCGCCGTATACAGAAGGATATTCTCAGATTTTAATGACAAGGCGTATAAAGAATCAATTTCCGGAAATTCGGCGATACAAGGACCACATGTGGATGCCCAGATATTGAGGATGATATACTTATCTGTGTTGAAAAGCTTGGAATTCATCTTGATATGATTTGAATCAAGATAAGGTACAGAGCTAATGGTAATCTTATTAATATTTTTATAACATAAATTACTATAGTTTAAGGAATCAAGCACTTTATCATAATTGATATACAATACGATTGAAAAAACAATCGTGACTCCTACCGTCATTATTCTTCCAACCTTACCGAATGAAAAAAACATGTATCCAAGAATAACGCCTGCAAGCTCACAAATAAATTCAGGCAGGGAAACTAATTGACTCCTGAAATCTAAGATCCGTCCAGGAATATGAACAATAAAAGTACCTACTAGGATTATTGCCAAATTCTTTATAAAATGTTCCTTACCAAACTGCTTGAAAACAAAGTATGTCAACACAACGTATAAAACTATGGCCAATATACATGAAAAATCCATGCCTATAAAACCTCTAGTGATAGATAATACTACAATGTTTATCAGTACAGAAATTAAAAGGTATTTTTTAATAGGCTTATTCATTTTTAGTGTTTAAGGTTAAAGAAATTATGGTAGTTATTAATCAATTCTCTAATACTTGTATTCCCGATTATTGACATTTCCCATCACATTTTGTGTTTCCAAATACCCCACAACCCCCATTTGGCTTATCACAAGTTCCTGTTACACAGCTCCCGCTTGCACCTCCTTTTATCCAACAGTAGTAACTATAATAACATGTACATGGGTTACGGCCGTTACCTCCACCACTTCCTCCATGGCTGCCACCCCCTCCATTCGCTTTCAAAGCTAAATACCTTCTCTTCGAAGGCTGCGCCTTCGCAAGCCCTATGTTCTCTTTTTTAGCCCAAGCAGTGAGACGTTTCATGTTGAGTCTAGGTTATAGTATTTCCTTACACAGTGACTCTACGAACTTCCCTTTTTATCGAGCAATAAAAGTTCGTTCACCTGAATTTCGGTGATATAGCGTTTCACGCCATTCGTGTCGGTATAATCGCGGTGTGTGAGTTTACCTTCGATGGCAATCTCGCTGCCCTTGCCAAGATATTGCTCACAAAGCTCGGCTACTTTGCCCCAGGCTATA
>CAIRSV010000293.1 GCA_903881265.1 uncultured Bacteroidota bacterium | reverse complement strand
TATTGATCACCTCCTTCTCCTTCAAACAGCCACACCTTGGGCTTGTATTCTGTCACATATTTGCGTAAAATCTCCAATGTTTTGTTTCCAAGCATTGTGTAGTGTTTTTTTTCCTTTACTTTGTTCAATCCTATCCCGCTATGTTCGCTACCTTATCATTTGCATTCTGTGACTATCAATGTCTTTTACTTTCAGGTTAATCAATTCACTGATAAGCAACCCTCCAGAATAAATTGTCATTAGCATGGCTTTGTGTTTAATGTTCGTAGCTGTAACGTTCTATATGAACCTTTATGCCACAAAGCCATGTCAAATTATATCTGACATGGCTTTGCGCTTCGTTATTCGTGTTGCTTTAACGACCTATAATCCAAAGCTTAATAAGTTGATATGGTCGTATATATTGCTAAACAAACCTATCAACATGATAGCCACTGTACAAATCACCAAGCTAACTTTTACAGGGAAGTCACTCTCTATTGGTTCAATAGGTCGTGCACTTTTGTTCAAGAACATCGCTTTCACCACTATCAGATAATAATAGAGTGAAATGATAGTGTTCAACAATGCGATGAAAACTAATCCATAAAAACCTTGTTCTGCCGCTGCTGAGAAAATGAAGAACTTGCTAAAGAAACCTGCAAAGGGAGGAATCCCTGCTAATGAAAACAATGCAACCATCATAACAAAACTTAGTTTTGGATTGGTTTGATATAGGCCGTCATAATCATTGATACGGATCTTTTTGGAGTTGCGTTCTATCACGGAGATTACACCGAATGCTGCAAGGTTTGAAAATAGATATACCAGTACGAAATATACCAATGAAGTCATGCCTAATGCAGTGCCACTAATGATTGCCAGAAGTATGTATCCAGCTTGAGAAATGGATGAATAGGCTAAGAAACGCTTAATGTTTTGTTGGCGAATAGCAAATATATTGGCGATGGTAATACTCATTACAGCCAGAGCATAAATTATTGGTTGCCAATTAGAAATCATGCTACCAAATACTTTTACAAGTAGTGTGAACAGTACAAATACCGCTGCGCCTTTTGAAATCACTGACAGGTAAGATGTGATATTGGTTTGGGCTCCTTCATACACGTCAGGTGTCCATAGGTGGAATGGTGCAAGTGATATTTTAAAGAACAAGCCTACGCAAAAGAAAACCAAAGCCATTGTTTGTAGCGGATTGACTGACATTAATGATGGTAAATCATTGAAGTATAGTGTTCCAGTAGTTCCGTATATTAATGAAATACCAAATAGTGATATAGAAGATGCAAATACTGCCGAAAGGATGTATTTTGCGCTTGCTTCAGCCGATTTGCGATTGCGTTTGTCGAATGCCACCAAAGTCGCCATTGGGATGGATGCTGTTTCTAACCCAATAAAAAAGGAAAGGAAGTGACCTGCTGACATCATAAAATACATTCCTAGTAATGTGGTTAGTGTCAAGAAGTAGAATTCTCCTCTTCGTAAACGGTGTGCATCGTGATTCAGATAGTTGTGTGCTTGTAACAACACGATTAGCGTTCCCACATTCAATATCGTTTTTATATATGTCAACATTGGTACGTAATGGTACATGCCGCCTGCGCAGTCAAACTCCTGACGAGGTAAACAATTTGCCAAAGTATGAACAGTAAATAATATCAATGCCAATGGTTGGAAGTATTTAATACTCTTTTCACCAGCAAATATGTCAAAAACTAAAAGAATCAGCATCACCGCTATTAGCGACAATTCTTCGTTCATTTGTAAAAAGCTACTGTAATCCATATCTTGTTATTTTTATGCCCACCAATTTTTTTGAAGGGTTTATTTTGTGTTTAACTTTTGTTCTAATTTTTTTGTCTTGTCGGTGTTTCAAATGGCTAATTATCTAATGATTTGGCTAACCACCGGAATCACACTTTCGTGTATCATGCTCGAAATCCAAAATGGAGCTGAACCAACTGCGAAAATTGACACTATCAATACAATCACAGCTACTCTTTCAAACCAACTTGCATCAGTAAGTTCAAGATGATGGCTGTCTTGCACCGGACCCATAAGTATTTTGCCTACTACTCGTAATATATATACGGCAGTTATAACTATGGATGCACAGGCAGCAATGGTTAAAACTCTGTGAAATGTATCTGTTTCTTGAAACGATCCAACGAAGATGGTCATTTCAGCTACAAAACCACTTAAACTAGGTAAACCCAATGAAGCCATACCTGCTATCACATAACTCACTCCCAGGAATGGTACAACTTTCATCAATCCACCCATCAAGCGAATATCTCTTGTGTGCGTTCTTCCATAAATCATACCTATCAGTGCAAAGAATAAGGCTGTCATCAGTCCGTGTGATAGCATTTGCATGATTGCACCTGTCATGGCTGTCTCGTTGAGCATAAGGATGGCAAAAAGCACCAAGCCACAGTGACTTACTGACGAGTAAGCATTGATATACTTCAAGTCAGTTTGGTGAATGGCTCCAAACGCACCATACACTACACTTATGCCAGTAAGAATTAAGAAAATCCAAGCCAAGTCATGTGATGCTTGAGGCATTAAGTAGATCGCTACACGGAAACATCCATAACCTCCCAGTTTCATCAGTACACCTGCATGAAGCATAGAAACCGCAGTTGGAGCAGACGCGTGACCATCAGGTGACCAAGTGTGAAATGGAAAC
>CAIRSV010000292.1 GCA_903881265.1 uncultured Bacteroidota bacterium | reverse complement strand
CTTCTGATCTGTAATTTTTCCGCTGAGGGATATGTTGGTATTGATGGCGAAGGCTGTACTTGTTAGCAGCATCATCCACGACCATAGTATGATTTTCATTTGTACGATATTAATTGTTGAATAATAAGACAGCAAGCAAGTACATATGCCTGATGGATGCTGTCAATTAAAAAGAAGAAAAAGAGATATTATACAACAATAGGAGGCGCTCTCAGTTGCCTGCATGAATAGACATTATGAAACAATACTTCGTTGAGGTCAACGTTGAAGGACGCATTACAAAAGAAAGGCCTTGATAAAAAATCGTAGCAAGGTAAGTGAATATCAAACGCAGCAAATTGCTGATCCATCTTCAGTAATTCGCAGTGATGATGCGGATTAGAAATAGCCAAGCCGTCCTTATCATTGACCACATGATGTTCTGTATCAAGATGATGCGTCAATGTATGTATTACCTCTTTCGGTGTGATGTATAGACAAAACACACAAAGAAGAAAAGATGACAATAGTTGCTTGAATAAGGTAGACATGCGTGGGCAAAAGTAACACGAAACATCCTATTGACAAAAAACCATTTCTGTCATATCAACTGCTGATTCCATCACATTTTTTTCAGCACATTACTTTAGTATTGAAGACACTTCAATTTCACAGAATAAAAAATCTGTCGCCTCATTAAATTCTCAAATTACATTATCGACACATTCCCTTCATGATATCCCAACAACTTCAAAGGAGGCACATCGAGCAATAAAGGTCCATCCATATCGACATAATCAAGCAGGGGTAGAAACTGCGCTATAGCATACGAACCAATTTCTGTTTCATTCATACAACCCATCATCACTTTTTTGTTGAGGGCTTTTGCCTGCGCTATCATACGAAAGGCCGGTGTCAATCCACCACATTTGGTGAGCTTGATATTGATGCCGTCAAACACTTCACAGCATTTCATTACATCGTTTTCTGTGACACAACTTTCATCGGCAAACAAAGGCAGCACTGATTTTTCCTTCAGGATTTTCATCCCTTCCCAATCGTCTTTTGCCAAGGGCTGTTCCACCAATTCAACCTTGTATTTCACCAATTCAGGAATAATAGCAAGCGCATCTTCCAAGGTCCAACTCGCATTCGCATCCACTCGAAACACCGCATCGGTATGTTGTCTGAGCGTTTTGATGATATCAAGGTCTTGCCTGCCTGCCATTTTAATTTTATAAATGGGCCATGGCTTCTCATTTACTTTTTCAATCATCTTATCCAAGGTATCAATGCCTATTGTATAATCGGTCAACGGCACCTGACCCCACCTTAGTTCGTTGAGCTCAAAAATTGTTTTCCGATTCATCTTCGCATACATATCCCAATACGCCATATCGAGCGCACAAATCAGAAAATGCTGATCGGGAAATAGATGATGACAAAAATGCCAAAACCTATCAGGCTCCGTATAGGCATAGCGTTGCAATAGCTCAATCTTGGAAATCAGTTGCGCTATCATACCATCCACCGTCACGTCATAATAATGAATCGCAGGCGCTTCACCAAAACCAGTGACACCATTAAACGTGAGCGCAATCAATAAGGCAGGTTGATGCGTCTTTAACCCATGCGCTGTGGTAAATGGATGATGGAACGGCGTGGAAATTGATTTGTACTTGATATTGAGCATAAACGCAAAGAACGGAAAAGAATCCTATATGCGATTCGTGTCCTTTATATAAAACATTCAATGGATGAAATTATGGATTTCGCAACACGCACTCCCATTCATCCACTATATTTGCACCCATCATTCCATTCCATAAAATAAAGAATATCGCCCTCGTCGGAAATCCCAATAGCGGGAAGAGTTCCTTGTTCAATTCCCTCACCGGACTGAAGCAAAAAGTAGGTAATTTCCCTGGCGTCACCGTCGATAAAAAAACAGGGAAATGTGTGGTGTCGACCGAACTCACCGTCAATATCATTGATCTGCCAGGCACCTATAGCTTGTATCCAAAAAGTGATGATGAAGTAGTCACCTTTGATGTGCTCTTCGATGATGATGAAGCCGTGAAGATCGATATCGTGATCGTGGTGGTCGATGCATCTAACCTGAAACGCAATCTCTTGTTTTGTTCCCAGATTATAGATCTAAAAAAACCAGTGATTGTGGCCCTTACCATGCTCGATATTGCTCGACAAAAAGGAATCGCAATCGATGTCAATGGCCTTTCACGCGAACTTGGTTTTCCGGTCGTGGAAATCAATCCTCGAAATAATAAAGGTACGCAGGATCTAAAAAAACAACTCGCGCTAACAGCATCATACAAACAGGAATTCAGCGTCAACGATTTCATCGATAACTACTCACTTGCCAACGAAGTGATTGATATCGTAAAAAAATATCAGCACGTTACAAGCGATACATCAGCGGTGCACTTTGCGTCGGCCTTCGATAACCTCACTATCATTTCAGAAGAAAGCAAAACAACATTGCGTGAGGAACTGAAACAAATTGGTTTTAATAAGACTAAAATTCAAGCCGAAGAAACCCTGTTGCGTTATGCGCGTATCAAAAAAATTATGCAGACTTGTGTGGTCGAAAACGATCCGCTGAAAAAAGAATTATTCAGTCGCAAGATTGACGGCTTCTTGCTCCACCCTTTTTATGGCTATGCGTTTTTATTGATGGTATTGTTCTTACTCTTTCAATCTATTTTCTGGCTCGCCGATTATCCTATGCAATGGATCGATTATGGATTTAGTCAGTTGAATGCCCTACTAAAAACTAGCTTGCCCGACAACTTCGTCACCGACCTTTTCATGAATGGTATCCTTGCGGGTATCAATGGTATCGTCATCTTCATTCCGCAAATTATGATTCTGTTCGGACTGATTACTGTGTTGGAAGATACCGGCTATATGTCACGTATCAGTTTCCTTACCGACCGGCTGATGCGCAGTGTGGGACTTAACGGCAAATCGGTGATGCCTATGATCAGTGCGATGGCCTGCGCCGTACCCGCTATTATGGCCGCACGCACGATCGAAAATAAAAAAGAAAAACTCATTACTATACTCATCACGCCGCTCATGAGTTGTAGTGCGCGACTTCCTGTGTATACCGTGCTCGTTTCGTTAGTGATTCCCAACCACAGATTACTTGGCATTTTTAATATGCAAGGATTGGTGATGATGGGGTTGTATTTGGCTGGTTTTTTTATGGCCTTGCTGATGGCTAAGGTGCTTAATTTTTTCATCCTACAAAAAGAACGTAGCATTTTCTTGATGGAGCTACCCGTCTACCGAATGCCGCAATGGAAAAATATTGCTTTCACCATGTTTCAAAAAGCACGTGTGTTTGTGTTTGATGCGGGTAAAATCATCTTTATCATTTCGATTTTCTTATGGGCCTTATCGTCATACGGACCTGGACCAAATGATGGCCGCTATATCGAAAAAACAACACTTGAAAACTCCTATGCTGGTATTGCAGGTAAGGCCATTGAACCTGCGATCAAGCCACTCGGTTTCGATTGGAAAATTGGTATTGCGCTTATCACGTCGTTTGCGGCCCGCGAAGTATTTGTTGGCACAATGGCCACCTTGTACAGCGTCGACGAAGAAGATAGTAAGACCTTACACGACAAAATGGAAAGCGCTACATTCTCTGATGGTTCTAAGGTGTATACACTGGCTACGGGCATTTCGCTGCTGTTGTTTTATGCCTTCGCTATGCAATGTATGAGCACACTCGCGATCGTGAAACGCGAAACGGGTTCTTGGAAATATCCATTGTTGCAGTTTAGTG
>CAIRSV010000291.1 GCA_903881265.1 uncultured Bacteroidota bacterium | reverse complement strand
GACCTTGGCAAGGTCGTGCTCTACCAAATGAGCTACTTCCGCGTGTGTGTAAGAACTAAGGGAGTGCAAATATAGTCGCTTAATTGAAAATTGCAAAAAATCATTTGACAAAAATTTGCAGACTTACTAAAAGATTTATTGACCCAATATCCAAGCAAAAATTAATGGCGCTACAATCGTTGCATCACTCTCTACAATAAACTTTGGTGTGTGCACATCTAACTTCCCCCAAGTGATTTTCTCATTCGGAACAGCACCACTGTATGACCCATATGATGTAGTCGAATCAGATATCTGACAGAAATAACTCCAGAAAGGCACATCATGCCATTCCAGATCTTGATACATCATCGGCACCACACAAATTGGAAAATCTCCGGCAATACCTCCACCTATTTGAAAAAAGCCCACGCCTTTACCTTCACTATTATGACGATACCAATCGGCCAACCATACCATGTATTCAATACCACTTTTCATGGTGGTTGCCTTCATTTCATTTTTGATAATATACGATGCGAAGATATTCCCCATTGTACTATCTTCCCATCCTGGGCATACAATCGGGATGTTCTTTTTCGCCGCTGCTAGCATCCAACTGTCCTTTGGATCGATTTCATAATATTGCTCCAACACGCCGCTAAGCAACATCTTGTACATAAACTCATGCGGAAAATAACGTTCTCCTTTATCATCGGCATCTTTCCAAAGCTGATGGATATGTTTTTGTAAACGACGGAATGCTTCTTCTTCTGGGATGCAGGTATCCGTTACTCGATTGTAATGATTTTCTAACAAATCCCATTCATCTTGCGGACTTAAATCGCGGTAATTAGGTACTCGCTTGTAATGTGAATGCGCTACCAAGTTCATAATATCTTCTTCAAGATTAGCACCTGTGCACGAAATAATCTGCACTTTATCCTGACGTATCATCTCAGCCAACGAGATGCCTAACTCGGCTGTACTCATTGCTCCTGCGAGCGTTATCATCATTTTTCCACCTTCCAACAAATGGGTTTCATATCCTTTAGCGGCATCCATTAACGCAGCCGCGTTGAAATGTCTATAATGGTGTTCTATAAATTGCGAAACAGGTCCTTTGCTCATATTGAAATTTTATGGCGGCAAATATATTTCTTTGCATCGAGTTTTACCTACAATTTTTTTCTCCCATTCACGCCAAGTCATTGTACAATCTATGATTTTTTAGCCATCCTCATTTTCTTGCTTCATTCGCTGTTCGAATACATCGCTTTATTTTTTATCTTACATTTGTTTCCAATCTATTTTCAGACATGAAAAAACTACTTGTCCTTTTTTTCGCCATTATTGCCGCATCATCCTTGTATGCGCAGGAATTTGAAAATCTTAGTCCGGTTCGTCAACAAATACACGACAAGCCAATCAATCAGCTTAGTCAGATTGAAATTATAGAAGACACCCTCGTCTTTTTAGCCGACAGTATGTATTTTTCTTCACTTGATGAAAGTCGCATTGATGGAAGCTATGAATTTATCAGGGTCTTTAAATCACTGGTAAAAAATCCGGGGTCTTTCAATGCGGCATTGACTAAATTAAGTGAGAAGATCAAAATCTTCGTAGCACCTGACAACTCCTTTAAAATTTACAATTGGGAAATCATACGCAACTCAGTTGAACGCCGCTATTATGGTATTATACAAACAAAAAAAGGAGATATCCTCCCATTGATCGATGTGTCGGGAGAAGTGATACGCGGCGCCGAAGATTCAGTATTCAGTAATTCGAGATGGTATGGCAATATGTATTACAATATGCTGATGAAACCTGTCGATGGCAAGAATCTGTATTTCTTATTTGGGTGGAATGGCAATTCAATGAACAGCGAGCGAAAAATAGTGGATGCCTTTTATATTGATGATCGCGGACAAGCTGTCTTCGGCGCACCTGTTTTTAGTGTGCTAGATCGCGGCAAACGAAAAAAAACCAATCGACTTGTGATTGAATACGAAAAAGGCGCTAAGGTTTCTATGAACTACGATACTGAAACTAAGCAGATTATTTTTGATCATTGCGAATCACAAATCGGCGATCCTGCAAAAAAATATACGTATATACCTGACGGCACGTATGACGGATTAGAATGGGACGGCAACCAATGGGTGATGCATGAGAATGTGGTTCAAATCACAATCTTGAAAGATGGTGAAGCTCCTTTGGATAAAGCCGTCACAAAATAAATAGTTCCCAAAGAAGCGTAATCTATTTCAAAGCCACGCAACGCAGCTAAATTTTAATGGGATAAATTTAAAATTCAGGAAATTCCCCGTTATTTTCGTGGAATGAAAAAATTATATGTATCCGTCTTATTGCTTGCTGTTTTTTCGTTGAAATCAATCGCGCAAATCGAACAGTATGGCCCCTTTGTAGGAGCATCCGCTTTCGTCTACAAATCAAACCTATATAACGCACAAGACCTTCACGCCGATAGCGTGCAGAACTATGCCATCACGCCAGGATTTGGTGTAAGCTTCGACTTTGGACGTAAATTCCTGAATGGCATTTCAATTAGTTCTGGACTTTCATTCAGCACTAGCAATCAAAATTATAAAGGGAAAGACCCCGTAATCGGTGATGCAGTCACCTTCAGCGCAAAAACCAAGATGTCGTATCTGAAAATTCCGTTGATCTTCAGTATGCAGACGCGCAACGATAAAAAAGCAAAAGCTTATTACAGTCTAGGTGTATTCTATTCGTACAACACAGGCTACTCAGAAACATCTACGTTAAACTATGATAAAAATGTTTATCCCGATCAGACGACCACTATCTCCAAGCAGACCATTACTACCGAATATAATAACGACACAAATTCCTATGTATCGAACATTAGTGACCGACCTTACCAACGTCATGGATGGGGTGCTATCATGGCGTTAGGTGCTTCAAAACGATATAGCAAAAACGGCGAATGGTTTATACAAACGAAAATCGAATACCAAATTTCCTCTTCAGAAAATAATGACGAAATGGTGTTCACACCCGCAAAAGGCTCAAAAGACACACGACATGTAGGATACGTTTGGGGCAATTATGCCAAGTATATGCGTTCGACCAATAGTAACTACAACCGCTCTGCCACTCATCCGTTTAACCTAGGCTTGAGTTTTGGTATCCGTTATTACCTCTTCGATTTTGAATAAATTAAATAGGTCTTACTAAAAAACTAGACTTAGAACACTCAATTTCACACTGCCGCCATCATTCCACGATTGCGGCATTGTTGTTTCTGTATGGATGCCATTTATTTTCATTTCCGGTATTCTGATAAATAAACGACATTTGCCTTCTTTCAAAAAATAAGGTTACACATATTCTCATGCATTATGCTACTCTCGAAAACGTTTCAAAATCATTTGGCGTCCGCAAACTTTTCTCCAATATCACCTTCCACATTTCTGAAGGCGATAAGATTGCACTGATAGCCCGGAACGGATTCGGCAAATCAACACTTCTAAATATTCTCTCTGAAAAAGACCACGCCGATAGTGGCACTGTTTGGGTGCATAAAGATATCAATCTAGTCATGCTGCATCAGGAGAATGAATTCGATGAGGAAAAATCAATTTGGGACAATATCCTTTCGATGAAAAATGAGACTGTCAAACTTGTGCGTGAATATGAAGAATATATCGAAAGCGGAAAGGAAGATGCCGACAAGCTTGATTATCTGCTTACAAAAATGGATGAGCTCGATGCATGGAATTTTGAAAATGAATTACAACAGATTCTCACCAAACTAAAAATATCAAACCTGCACGCTCTTGTTAAGACATTAAGCGGCGGCCAAAAAAAACGTGTTGCACTCGCTCAAGCCTTGATAGAAACCGAATTGTATGCAGGCAAATGTCTGCTTATCATGGATGAACCGACCAATCATCTTGATGTAAGCATGATTGAATGGCTTGAGAATTTTTTGAGTGCGCAAAAAGTAACCTTGTTGATGGTGACCCATGATCGCTATTTTCTGGATGAAGTATGCAATGAAATTATCGAAATCGATAATGAAAAAGTATATACACACAAAGGAAATTATGGTCACTTTTTAGAACAAAAAGCACATCGTATCGAAGTCACACAAAGTGAATTATTAAAAGATAAAAATATTTTCCGAAAGGAGTTAGAGTGGATGCGTAAGCAACCCAAAGCGAGAACGACCAAATCAAAATCAAGACAAGATGCTTTTGTTGAAGTGGAAGAACGAGCCAAAAACAAGGCGGTCGATACCGATGTACAATTGCAGGTTAAAATGACTCGCCTCGGTGGTAAGATATTAGAGATGAAGAAGGTGCACAAATCATACGGTGACAAGAAAATTTTGAATGGATTTGATTATACATTCAAGCGTGGCGAACGTATTGGCATCGTTGGTAAAAATGGCGTAGGTAAATCAACTTTTCTGCAGATAGCACTTCAATTAGCAGAGCCCGATAGCGGCAAAATAAATCATGGCGATACAGTTGTATTCGGACACTTTTCGCAAGAAGGTTTACAATACAAGGAAGACAAACGAGTGATTGAATATGTCAAAGACCACGCTGAATTTTTTCCCATGGCTGATGGTACTAAACTCGGTGCCTCCAAATTCCTAGAGCGATTTGCATTTACATCTGAACAGCAATATACCTACCTCAGTAAATTAAGTGGTGGCGAAAAAAGAAGACTGCAATTATTGAGCATACTTTTCAAGAATCCAAATTTTTTGGTACTCGATGAGCCCACGAATGACCTTGATTTACAAACCTTACAAATCCTTGAAGAGTTTCTTCTCGAATATCAGGGATGTATCTTGCTTGTAAGTCATGATCGTTATTTCATGGATAAGCTAGTCGATCATTTATTTGTATTTGAAGGTGATGGTATCATTTCTGATTTTCCTGGCAACTATTCGCAATTCCGAATCAAAGAAGTAGAACGAGACAACGCACCGTCGACGGCAGGCGGCAAACAAGCTATGATTGGCACGACGGTATTGACAGGTAGCAATCAAGTAGCGATCGAAGAAGATATTGTAAAACCTAAAGCCGCTGTTCAAAAACTTTCGTACAATGAGAAACGTGAGTTTGAAACCTTAGAAAAAGACATGCCACTTTTAGAAAAAGAAAAACAAGATCTCGAAATCAACATGAGTAAGGAGGGCATCAACTTTGATCAAATTCAACTAGCCGCTAAACGTGTCGCTGATATCATCGCCTTGCTTGAAGAAAAAGAATTACGTTGGCTCGAGTTAAGCGAGCGTTTGTAATTATTCTGACCCTTAATACATTTCATATCAAAAATAAAGTCGCACCTGAGTGTTAAACTTATTGTTGTTTTATACGCGTTGCATCGCATAAATTTTTTTCGTTGCCATCAAGCTGCTATACGCAAGAAAATGATTACTCATAAAACGTATTAGAAATACAAATGATAGAAAAGCCACAAAGCCCAACTTGCTGCTGCAAAGTGTTAGCGGGACGTGCTTGCTGATTAAAAGTTGACACTAAGTTTTAAAAAGCCCCCAAATCCATCATGCACAATTCTCATTAGTGTTGACAGTCTAATGTCACTCGCATTATTTTCTATTCTTGAAATATACGTTTTTGTTGTTCCACACTTTTCAGCTAATTCCACTTGAGTCATACCTTTTTCCTTTCT
>CAIRSV010000290.1 GCA_903881265.1 uncultured Bacteroidota bacterium | reverse complement strand
TATTGAGCTAACATACTATCCATCTTTCCAGTATGATACACTCTAGCTAGGGTTTAAGTTCTATTTTTGTGCGAATAGAGTTTATGAGTGGTAGAGGGTATAAATGAATGAAATAGTAATAGATTGATTACTAATATTTTATGAAGTATTATTAATGTAAAAAATTATGTATTTAGTTTTAGTAGTAAGCTGTGAAATTGCTTTGTCAGGTTGTTAAAATACATTTTTATTTTTAATATATGATTGACTTTGCTTGTTGTTGCATATTTTTTAAATGTATTTCGTGCCCTGATTAGTGGTTCGTGTAAGTATCGTAGTTCGTCAAACTGTCAGTTAAGTGCGCAAGTAAACGTGTCACAATTTTACTTATTGTCGATTTGGGTATTTCTGCTTGTTCGCTGATTGCGGCATCTCGGGAAATCCCCACTAGTTGAATCAGAAAAAAAATAGTGTTGAAAGGGAGTTTCTATTTCAACGCCTCCATTACCTTATTTCTTACATCACTCATGTTAATGCGTTCCTGCTCCATACTATCACGGTAACGGATTGTGACAGTTCCATCTTCCTTCGTTTGATGATCGATGGTCACACAAAATGGGGTGCCCAAGGCATCCATGCGGCGATAACGCTTACCGATACTGTCTTTTTCTTCATAAAAACAGAAAAAAGACTCTCGGCATTCATTCATTAGTTCTTTGGCAATCTCTGACAGACCGTCTTTTTTCATCAACGGAAGGATGGCGAGTTTGATAGGCGCTAATTTGTTCGGGAATTTCAATACCACCCGACTGTCCTGCTTTTCAGGCGTACTTAAGTCTTCCTCGGTATAGGCTTCGCTCAATACCAATAATATGGTTCGATCGAGTCCGATGGAGGTTTCTATGACATAGGGCACATAATTGCCATAAGGCTTACCCGTGGTTTCGTCAATATCGTTATCGAAATAGACTTGTTTTTTCTTGCTGTAAAGCTGATGCTGCGTTAGATCGAAGTCAGTACGCGAGTGAATGCCCTCTACTTCCTTAAAGCCCATCGGGAAATCGTATTCGATATCGCAGGCCGCATCGGCATAGTGCGCTAGTTTAACGTGGTCGTGAAAACGATATTTTTCCGCTGGAATTCCTAAATCCAAGTGCCATTGCATACGGGTGGTCTTCCAACTTTCATACCATTCCTTCTGTGTGCCGGGGCGAACGAAGAACTGCATCTCCATCTGCTCAAATTCACGCATACGGAAGATAAAGCCACGGGCCACAATTTCATTACGGAAGGCCTTGCCAATCTGTGCAATACCAAACGGAATCTTCATACGGCCTGATTTCTGCACATTCAGGAAGTTGACAAAGATGCCCTGCGCAGTTTCTGGACGAAGGTAAATCGTATCTGAATCGTCGGCAACCGAACCCAATTGGGTCGAGAACATGAGGTTAAATTGACGAACATCCGTCCAATTACAGGTGCCACTAATCGGACATTTGATTTTATGGTCGATGATCAATTGCTTTAATCCGGCAAAATCATCATTGGATAACAATTGATCCATACTGACTAGAATAGCCTTGGAGGCCTCCTCGCTATTGGCAGCCAATTGTTCAGCAAATCCTTCAATCAAATGATCGACACGATAACGTTTCTTGCTATCTAAATTATCAATCATGGGGTCGCTGAAGTTATCGACGTGACCGCTAGCTTTCCAAATGGTCGGGTGCATGAATATAGCAGAATCGAGCCCTACGATATTCTCATGCATATACACCATACTTTTCCACCAAGTATCTTTGATATTTTTCTTGAGTTCGACACCCCATTGCCCATAATCATAGACCGCTGATAGCCCGTCATAGATATCGCTGCTCGGAAAAATAAAGCCATATTCCTTGCAATGTGAAATGATAGCGGGAAGTTTGTTTTGTTCTGTTGCCATAAGGGAGCAAATATAATTTTTCAATACGACAATTTCTGTTATTGCGATTGAACATGGATAAAAAATAAAGGAATAACGGGCTACCTAGTCGCTTGACTATCGGACAAACTTGAACGTAGTTTGTTCTGTTGCTGAGCGTAGTTTTACGATATAAAGACCCTGGGCAAATGAACTAGTATTCAACAGCGTACGTCCTTTACTGCAATTTCCTGCTGAAACAGGCTGACCTTGCATGTCGTAGACGCTATATTGGAAGGCGTCATTCGTATAAATATCGATGCGCAATTGATTGCGGTCGCCATAATAGTTTATATCGTTCGAAACGCTGCTGTTGACTGCGGTATATCCTGTTGTTGAGGCTGGTCCTTTTCTTGGATTGAAACGGTAGACAGAACCTGCTGCCGGATTACCATCCATTCCCGGAGGCAAGGGCAACGATAAGACACTCGTGAATGAATCAATTGAAGGGGCACCCACTGAATCTTTCAGATAATAGATGATGCGTGAGTCGAAGTTGAAATCTAATGAGTCAAATAAGCCAACCAATGGGCCCGGGCCACCATCGTACAAATCATTATTCGATGATACATAATTGCCATTTCCGAATCGTACCTCAATGGCATCGCTTCCTTCATGCAACCATAATTGCAAATTAATGAAATCATCGTACGAGGTGGCATTATCGATTGGGTTAAAGAAGCCAGCATTTTTCCATTCCAATTTGAAAATACGTGATGGCGCTGTGCCGCTTAATGTATACGAAATAGGAGAGGAGCTACCATTGCCGCTAGTATCTCTGTCAACAAGGTCGCTTCCATGAGCGATGATTCCCGTGGCGAACGCTGTGGTAGGCAATACCGAATCCATCGTAATAAAGGCTCCGACACCAATCTCTTGTGAAATATGGATGCTATCGGTTGTATCACTGAACATATGAAAAGTAAATCCAATAGGTATTGCAAATTCAGGATCATCCCAATAGGTATTGTTGTTGACCGAACTTGTATTCGTTAGGAAATTGAATGACTGCGTATAAGTTGAGTCTTTGTAAAAACGGTATTGTCCAAAACTGCATAAAGGCGCTAACAAACTTATGAACAGAATAATTTTTTTCATTGTAATTTTTTTGCGCAAATTTAAAGCATAAAATTTAAATAACCTCTCCGCTTATTCGCATCGTATTTGAGATTTGTGTGGATAATAATGTCTACTTTCATCCTTTCATTCATCCTAAAACCAAATATCATGCAAGAATTAATCAACAGACTTATTACTGAAGTTGGTCTCACCGCCGAGCAGGCAGCTCAAACCGTAGCGACTATGGTTGATCATATCAAATCAAAATTACCTCCGGGCCTTGCAAGTAATCTGGATGCGATCTTGGGAAATGCACATGCAGGTAGTTCAACACCTGATAAACCCGGCGATCATTTGAAAGAGAAAGCCGAAGAGTTTGCTGAAGCAGCAAAAGATAAATTGGAGGATATGGCCGAACAAGCGAAAGATAAACTGAGCAGTGCAGCTGATAAGGCAGAAGAAATGGCGAAAGATGCCTTCGGTAAACTCAAAGACATGTTGAAATAAGTAGCGTGCACTTTGTTGTAATGGAAGCGATAGC
>CAIRSV010000289.1 GCA_903881265.1 uncultured Bacteroidota bacterium | reverse complement strand
TGGCTGCCACTATGTTGGGGCAAAGCAAGAATGCCTTTCAGGCTGAGATTGATAGCACCTGCGAATTGATTGATTTCTTGCGTTTCAATGTGCATTTTTTAAATGATATCTATAAACAACAACCAATTTCTGGACCCGGTATGTACAACCGTGTTGAATATCGTTCCTTAGAAGGATTTGTGTTGGCGGTGACACCTTTTAACTTTACAGCCATCGGTGGTAATCTTCCAACCTCAGCGGCTATGTGCGGTAATGTGGTCGTTTGGAAAGCAGCTAATACACAAATCTATTCGGCTAATCTCTTTATGAAGATTTTGAAAGAAGCAGGCTTGCCCGATGGTGTCATTAATCTTGTGTTTGTAAGCGGACCTGTAGTTGGTGATGTTTGTTTTAGTCACCGCGATTTTGCAGGTGTTCACTTTACAGGAAGTACAGGTGTGTTTCAAGGTATGTGGAAGAGTATCGGAGAAAATATCGCGAAGTATAAGACCTATCCTCGTATTGTAGGCGAAACCGGCGGAAAAGATTTTATCCTTGTACATCCATCCGCTGATGTGGACGCTGTGGTGGCTGGTATGGCACGCGGTGCATTCGAATATCAAGGTCAAAAATGTAGCGCAGCATCACGCGCCTATATCCCAGATAATTTGGCTGCAGAAATTAAAAAGAAATTAGTGGCTGCCGTGAAGACGATGAAAATGGGTACAACAGAAGACTTTACGAATTTTGTCAATGCCGTGATCGATGAAAAATCATTCAACAGCATCAAAAAATATATTGATGGCGCGAAGAAAGATAAAACGTGTAAGATCTTGGTTGGTGGTAAATGCGATAGCAGCAAAGGTTGGTATGTTGAACCGACGGTGATCGAAACAACCAATGCAAGATATACCACGATGTGTGAAGAAATCTTCGGGCCAGTATTAACTATCTATACCTATAAGGCAACTGAATTTGATCAAGCTTGCGCCTTAGTGGATTCAACATCTGATTATGCACTTACAGGTGCCGTATTTAGTCAAGATCGCTATGCATTGGAAAAGGCAATGAAGGCCTTAACGCATAGTGCTGGTAATTTCTATATCAATGACAAACCTACCGGAGCGGTGGTTGGTCAGCAACCTTTCGGTGGTGCACGTGCAAGCGGAACGAATGATAAAGCGGGTTCTATGCTTAATCTCTATCGTTGGTTGAGCGCACGCACAATCAAAGAAACGTTTAATCCGCCGACGGATTATCGGTATGCATTTTTGGGAGAGAAATAAAAAACAAGTAGATTCTTTTATAGATGGTTGGTTTGATTTTATAATCGGACCAACCATTTTTTTATGGTGTGCTTTTGACCATGACGCACATCAACAACATAAAAACCTTCGCGTAGGGAAGGCAATGAAATAGCGGTCTGTTTTTCACGTGCACTCACCTTGTTTGTATAACACACATGGCCTGTGATGTCGTATACCGATAGGTTGCATTGATCTGCGGTCGACTCGTTCCATAAAAGTTGCAAGGTATTCGACGAAGGATTGATGATGTTGAAAAATGACGTCGATTGACTGATATCTGTTACAGCCACATCAATTGAAAAATTAAAGTTGAAGTAACTTACTACCGGAAAATGATCGCTTGTGGTTATACTGTAATTAGTAATATATTTTTCAACTTCGTCAAAAATAAAGCAGCTGCTATCGGCGTAGGTAGCCATTAAATTAGATGTGCAGGCCACATTGTCAAACATTGTATTCGCAGCGCCTACGTAAGTCGTTTGATTAGGAAAATGAGAAGGTAAGGTAATGCCTGTAAAGCCGTGATCAAGCATATATTGATAAGGCGACACGCTTAAACTACTGACCACTGTGCCTTCTAAGAAATCATTATAATCGCCGATGACCATTACTTTTTTGCCAGGAAATAATGCATTCAAACTATCCGTCATTTTTACAGCACCTGCTTGTCGTCTATTGTACGACGATACATCGGAAATAGCTTTGGCGTGAATGTTGGAGAAGATGACGGTATCCGTCAAGCTATTGTCGAGTGTTAGTTTAGCCTGTAAAATAAATGGAAAGCGACCGGATGCAAAATAATAATAGGGTGAGTTACTTCCTGCATTTGCTGGATACGTTGATGCCAACAAACCGAAGGTGCCAAGATTCTCAACCTTATCGGTATTGTAAATAAAAGCAAGTTTTTGATTGGTGGCATAATCAGGATCGGATGGGCTTGTCGCAAAAGACCCAAATGGAGACATCACATACTGATACTTAGCACCTAAGTCGGCCGTAACCAATGCTAATTCATTTATATTGACCACTTCTTGCAGACAATACACATCTGCATTGATATCCTTCATGATATGAATTGCATTCATGCGGGCTTCAACGGTATCGCAACCGCAATTTGATGCATCGCCAAACCAACGCATATTCCAGTTCATGACACGCAAGGTGCTGTTGTCGGGTAATGAAGTGCCTAATAACATAATCTTTTGCGTCATCGTATTGCCGTTCAATACAAAGTTGATTTGTTTTCTATACACCTTAGCGGCTGCGCTTGGATGGATACGTACAAACACAGATTGTGCTATACCGGCTATCGATGTTGAATAGCTCAATTGATTCGTGAAGAAAATATTGTCGTTTGATACTTCAAAGGGCGGAGGTACATCGACGGTAAAACTATTGATACTACCATTCACTACAAAATTGAATGATGACGATGTGGATGCTGATCCAGCGGCCGTTTGTCCGATATTGATAAATAGATCCGATAATACAATCGATTGACTAGAGCAAGTGCTTACAGCAATCAACAGAAGGAAAGAGCATACGAAATATTTCATGTGTGGGGCACGTTTTTAATCAGCGGAAAAGCAAATATAGTCGCTAATTATTCACCACTATCGTTTTGCGCATAGGCCTAGTCCGCGAATTCAAAGATACTTCGCCGAAACTAAGAACCATGCGATCAGATGAGATACTTCGACCGAAAAGAGATATCGCCCGCATTAGGATTATGCGCTGTTAGTAGTCGTTCCTTCTTACTTCATTGTTGCTGTCCAACGAGTTTTGTTTTGTTGTCGTCAAGTTTTTGTTTGATATAAGTTTTCAACTCATCAAAAGTCATATTCTGAGTTTCAGAACTGATTTTGTCTCTAATGTCTCGCATCATTTTTACAGCGTCAAACTGTTTTTCTTTTTTAGTCGTTTCCATAATTTACTAAGTCTTTTGGGCTTCTTATTTCAATCATTGAATATCCAAGTCGTAAATTCACAGAATTGTAACTCTTAATTCTGTCAAGGTTTACGATATGTTTACAGTTCCAACTTGCTAAAACGTCTACTTTGTGAATGGTCGCCATAGCAATGTGACGGCAGTCTTCCACACTTGTCTTGCCAACCACTTTTTCGTTAATGTAAGTGTCTGCAAGTTTGATGGCTTGCTCATTTAGTTCAACTCTTTGGAATTTGTCTGCCGAATATTTTAATAAATGTTCTTTAACGTGTTGTGGTGCGTTTATTAATTCAAGGTCAAGCAGGTCTGAAACTACAAAAATAATTTCGTTGTTGTCGAGCCTCTCAAACAGCTTTATTGTCACCTCTTTGAACTCTTCGTCAAAGTAGCCGCCAACAACTGAAGTGTCTGTTTAAATTCTCTGGGTCATTTATTTTTTTGTCATAGCAAATATAGTCAAAATGTAGTCAATTGAATTTACGCTGTCGTTTTTGAGTTCTACTGGTATTGCCACTATCGTACTTGTTTTAAGCGGCTATCATTGTGTATGTTCAAATAGATTCTCTTGATTCATCTTGGTATCATCGAGTTCACCTTCCCAGCGAGCAACCACGGCACTCGCAACACAATTGCCCATCACATTAATACTTGTGCGCGCCATATCCATCAGTGCATCAATGCCGAGTATGATATACAACGGCCATTCTTTTAAACCGAGATAGGAGAACGATGCAATAGTGCCCAATAAAATGACAAATGATGCCCTTGGCACGCCTGCCACCCCTTTACTAGTGAGCATCAATGTGAAGACGATAAAGACTTGATTGCCGAAGCTCAAATGAACGCCGCAGGCTTGTGCAACAAAAATACTAGCCAATGAAAGATATAAGGTCGTTCCGTCAAGATTGAAACTATAACCGAGTGGCATTACAAAGGAAACTATTTTTCGAGGTACACCAAAGAGTTCCATATTCCTCATGGCTTTCGGTAATGCACTTTCCGAACTTGCTGTGGCAAAGGCTAAGGTGAAAGGCTCTGAAATCGCCTTGAATAAATTTTTGATATTCAGTCGAGCGAAGAAACATATAGGTAGCAACACCAATAACACAAACGCGATCAACGCGCCGTATAATGTTAGCACAAGATAAATGCCGTTGAGTAGTACACCAATGCCTAATTTGCCCACTGTATAGGCGATTGCGCCACCTACGCCGAATGGAGCCGCATACATGATGATATTGGTAAACTTAAACATCGTCTCAGCCAAACTTTCTGAAAAGTCAAGCATCGGTTTGCGTAGTTTGTCGCTCAGCATGGCGAGTGCAATACCAAAGATGATACTAAAGATCACTACTTGTAGTACTTGGCCCTCCACAATAGACTTAGCGATGTTTTCGGGGAAAATATGCAATAGGATATCCTGCCAACTTTGTTTGCTAGTCTCAGGCATTTGTTGCACCGCATCTGCTGGCAGCACAATACCCGAGCCTGCCTGCGTGAAGTTGATCACGCCTAAGCCTAAGAACAAGGCTAGGGTAGTTGCAATATAAAAATACACCATGGACTTCCACGCGATTCTCCCCACTTGCTTTAGATTGGAGTGACCAGCAATGCCTAAGACCAATGTAGCGAAGATGAGCGGTGCTATGATGGTCTTGATCAGACGAAGAAAAATCTTGCTGAGTACATCAAGCTTGATTGCCACCTCGGGAAAGTCGTATCCGATTTCAATGCCTACTAACATGGAGATAAGGATCCATGTTGGAAGTTTTTTCTGACGAAGGCCATAATAGCATAACAAGGCAAGGCCCAGTAAACGCACCGTCATTACGACATTATTGTTCAAATGTAAAAAAGGGGCGTTGAGAAGATGAATGAGCAGTATCATCAAGGCGGTCAATAAAATAGATAGTGAAAGTTGTTTGTGTTGCATAGCATAAGATTGGGGACAAGATAAAACGAAAAGTTAGAATAATCAACGCGACGAAGGTGGGTTATAGTATTCAATGCTGCCACGAAGCTAGCGGAAGTTTATTACATCCTTACTTTACTTTGATTTCTCTATTTTTTTCAAGGGTTTTATTAAGGTGAAGTACCTGTGATTTGCTTTTTTAGCGTCTGAGGCCAACTGTTGCTTTTTTCTTCACGCGAATCACTGTATCATTGCACTTGACATATGGATCAGGAAGGCGTTCAAATCAATAAATATATCAGTGCCTCGGGGTATTGTTCACGTCGTGAGGCGGATAAGCTAGTTGAGCAAGGTCGTGTGATGATCAACGATAAAGTAGCCAAGCTCACACATAAGGTAAGGGAGAGCGATACCGTCAGCGTTGACTTTGAGTATATCAAGAAAAAGAAAGTACAGGCTGTCTATATTGCGATGAACAAGCCGGTTGGTATTACATCAACGACTGATACGAAAGACAAGACCAATATTATTTCCTTTCTCAACTACCCTAAACGTATTTTTCCCATTGGGCGGCTTGATAAGGATTCAGAGGGATTGATTCTGCTGACCAATGACGGTGATATCGTGAATAAAATATTACGGGCCGAAAACAATCACGATAAGGAATATATCGTGGTGGTGAACAAAGGCATCACGCCCGATTTTATAACCCACATGGCCAATGGCGTGTCTATTTTAGGCACAACCACGTTGAAATGCAAGGTAAAGCAGGAGAGCGGAAAGAAATTTAGAATCACTTTAAAACAGGGCCTCAATCGTCAGATACGACGAATGTGTGAAGCCTTGGGGTATGATGTCATTTCGCTTACGCGCGTTCGTATTATGAATGTGCATCTCGATAAATTACAGGCGGGCAAATGGCGTTATCTCTCTGCTGTTGAAATTGCGGAACTCGAGGGCTTACTGCAACATTCGAGTAAGACCTAATTGCGCATAACTAAGACATATTTTTTTTGGTTAATCAGCGTCATCTTCATTATTAAGCAATGGTGGCGATGGCACCGTTCATCATTCAAGCGTTCATCAGCAAGCTTTGCCTCATGTTAGCAGCTATATAATTGAAAGTTCATGTTTACTTTGTCCAACTCCATAGTTAAGACCCGCGAGCTATAACAGCTGGTAGTAGAGCAATGGCGGCGAAGTAGCAACTCCATGGTTTGTGTCCACACAAATCATCCACATTTTTTCATTGCCCTCGCTAGCGCTAGAATATTCTAAGCACAACGGCTGGCGCAGGTTTGTAACCTGTGCCTCACAATTTATAGTATTTAACTCACGCTATTATTCAAATTCGCTTTTCAGGATTCCGAACGGTAGATAACATTGCATCGCCAACTTGCATTGCGCACTTCCCTGCTAGCATACGCTATGGTTTGGCGCGCGCTCATTGTGTAAATTTAGGATCATCAGTATTGAGTAAGTATACTTAAATTGGGTTCATACATCCGAAACGTCCGACAGTTTGATTGGATGCGCGAGATGTTTAGGTTTGTCGAGACAATGCGGGGGATAAAGCTAGCAGGGCGAAGTAGCTTTTCTTTCTTCAGCAATAATCACGCTGCTTGTTATCTATGCCTTGATTCATCCTGAACATCAGATGAAATTGCTTATCCGAACCAGCATGCAGATATGAAAAAGAAATGCTGTTGAATAAAATCAACAATCGTGTAAATTTTATTCAAACTAGAATGAAAAAAAATACGAAATTTGGCAGAAATTAGTACACGTGTAACAATGAAAGTATAATGAAAAATATAGACAAAGAAAGTTTGCAAAATGCATATCGCTTGTTTGAATCAGATGACATTGACAATATTGACGTAGGGACTACAAAAGGATTAATGGAATTACATAGCTATTTGTTTAATGGGCTGTTTGATTTTGCAGGGGAACTGCGGACCATTAACATTTCTAAAGGTGGTTTTAGGTTTGCGAATTCCTTATACCTAAAAGAAATTTTATTGAAAATTGAAAAAATGACAGAAGGCAATTTTGAAGAAATTATTGCGAAGTATGTAGAAATGAATATAGCCCATCCTTTTCTTGAAGGAAATGGCAGAACAATGCGCATATGGTTAGATTTAATTCTTAAAAAAGAAATCAAGCATGTCGTTAATTGGCAATATGTTGACAAAACTCTTTATTTGCAGGCCATGGAAAGGAGTCCGGTGAATGATTTAGAATTAAGAACATTGCTAAAGGCTAACTTAACAGATAACGTCAATGACAGAGAAATAATCTTCAAAGGAATAGAGCAATCGTACTATTATGAAGGCTATAAAAAAGAAGAAGATGAGTAGTCGCACAACCTGTTCATCTTTCCTACGCAGCGTGCGGTCTTTATAGTTTGAACGACGGATAAAATAGCTTCTCCAAACCCTCATCAAGATATGAAAAAAAATTTTGGTGTATAATCTCATCGATGGATTAAAGCCAATCCATCTCATACTAAAAGCAGTATGCCGCAAGCTGCGGTGGGGCTGTAAATCATCTTCTATCCTTATCTTCGCCCTCAATCTCTCTATTCTTGAAGTATGAAGTGTAACGAAATAGACATCAATCCCGCCAATCCCATTGTTATGGGTATACTTAACGCCACACCCGATTCATTTTATAATCAAGGGCGCGAAAGCAGTATAGACGAATTAGTCAATAGTGCAGGTAAGATGATTGATGAAGGCGCTACTATACTTGATATCGGTGGGCAAAGTTCAAGGCCAAACGCCTTGCTGATTCCAGTTGATGAAGAATGCAGTAGGGTGCTTCCGGTATTGAAAATGATTCGTGCCGAATTTCCTCGTGTGTTGTTGTCGGTTGATACTTTTCATAGTGAGGTAGCGCGAGTATGTTTAGAAAATGGGGCCAATATAATCAATGATATCAGTGGTGGTAATATGGATGACGCCATGATGGATATCGTCGCGCAATGCAAAGCACCCTATGTCTGTATGCATATGAAAGGAACACCACAAACGATGCAACAACAAGCTGGATATGACAATGTTGTCATGGATGTCTATGATTTTTTTGCAGCCAAACTTGAACGTCTGCATAGTAAGGGGATCGATCATGTGATGCTAGATGTCGGTTTTGGATTTGGTAAAACTCTCGAACATAATTATCAATTACTCAGCGCTATGTCAACCTTTCTTGCTCTCAATAAACCGCTGTTGGCAGGGATTTCTAGAAAGTCGATGGTCTATAAACCGTTGCATTCAAGTGCCGAACAAGCGCTCAACGGCACCACGGCGCTGCATATGATTGCACTGCAACAAGGTGCCTCTATACTTCGTGTACACGATGTGAAGGAAGCAATGGAATGTATCATTCTTCATAAAAAACTGACCGAAAGCGGAAAAACTCTCAGTTCAGATTAACTTGCAGTCCTTATACATTATGAAGCCATCTGTCATTATCATTGGTCCTGCTTATCCGCTACGAGGCGGGCTCTCGTCATTCAATGAACGATTAGCAAGGCAATTCATCGCTGAAGGCAGCGAGACCTCCCTTTACACATTTTCGCTTCAATACCCGTCCTTTCTGTTTCCTGGTTCGACTCAATATTCGACAGAGCCGCCACCAACTGATTTGGCGAGTAAGGCGTGCATTAATTCCGTCAATCCATTCAATTGGATTAAGGTTGGGAATGAACTTAAAAACAAAAGGCCAGACATTATCATCGTTCGTTATTGGTTGCCTTTTATGGGGCCTTGTCTTGGCACAATCTTACGCATCGTCAAAGGGAATAAGCATACTAAGGTCATTTGTATCGCTGATAATATTATTCCCCATGAGAAACGCATTGGTGATGAACCGTTTACCCGATATTTCATTAAACCTGTGGACGCCTTTATCACAATGAGTGGCAAAGTGCTGAATGATTTGAAAACATTGACCACTAAATCGGCAATACAAGTCACGCATCCTTTGTATGATAATTTTGGCGAAGCGCTTGATGTTTCAGCAGCGAAGCAATACCTGCAGATTCCTGTGCAGAAAAAGGTCGTCTTGTTTTTTGGATTTATCAGAAAATACAAAGGTCTGGATCTTTTGATGGAAGCGATTTTTATATTGAAGCATCAAGGTTTTTTCAACCAATATGATGTGTGCTTTTTGGTGGCAGGTGAGTTTTATGAAAATGCACAACCGTATATCGATCTGATTAGTCAATACGAAATCAGGGATTATCTTATGTTGAAGAATGAATTCATCGCCGATAGCGAAGTGAAATATTATCTAAGTGCCGCAGATTGTGTGATTCAACCTTATAAAAGTGCTACGCAAAGTGGGGTCACTCCGTTGGCATATCATTTTGAGAAACCAATGATTGTGACTAATGTTGGTGGCTTGCCGGCATTGGTACCTGAGACTGTTGGCGTTATATGCGAACCGAACGCGATGTCTATTGCAGAAGCCATCAGTCGGTTTTATGAAGATGATAAGAAGGCTTTCTATGAAGCGAATCTGAAGGAAGAGAAAAAGAAATACAGCTGGGATAAAATTACATCGGCTATTTGCGAGCTCGCGGAAAAGGCGACAACGAATGCGGGTTCATTGCGTTCATACGTTGGATGAAATAGGCAGGCAAACTAACTAACCTAAATGCATCTGCGCATTAGCGTTACATCGTAAAAATTCTATAGGATGCTTCGGCTTGTATGGTCAACATGTCAAACCCATTTTTTATTTGTGCGCCTTGCTGTTCGCAAGTGAATAGAAACGCTGTTTTTTCAGGATTGTAGACTAAGTCATAGGCATAATGATGTTCATTAATTAAGTGGTAAGGCAGCGGAAGCTTGTCCTCAATAGAGGGATACGTGCCGACGGGTGTGGTATTGATAAGAAGCGGATACTCGGCGACTATAGATGCAGTAAGATCTGCATACATAATCGCATCCTTGATGTCATTGCGACTCACCATCAAATATTTCATCTGCAAGTGGTCTAAGACATAGCGCACCGCTTTACTAGCGCCTCCATTGCCAAATACCAATGCGTTGATTCGTTTCTTGTGTATAAACGTAAGGAGCGATTGCTCAAAACCGATGATGTCTGTATTGTAACCTTTGCATTTTCCATTATGCACTCGCACACAATTGACGGCACCTGTTTGTTGAGCTGTGATATCCATTTCGTCAAGGAAATTGATGATTTTCTCTTTGTAAGGAATGGTTACATTAAATCCATCCAATTGATGCATAGCAATGATATCAGGCAGTGCAGCCAAATCATACAATTCGAAATTCTGATAGGTGGCTTGAATGCCGGATGTCATAAATTTCTCAGCAAAATATCGCTCAGAAAAGGAATGAGATAATGGACAACCGATTAATCCGTAGTGTTTCAACAGAGGCGTGATTAATCCGTATGTAAGAAGAAATTGAAGGTGTCGCCACGTAACCCAAGACGGGTAGCTTCCAACGGAATCACTTCATTCGGTGCAATGTTGCCAAGATTGACATTAGCGCCGCAAAGCTCCATAAAATAAACTTGTTGTGCTTTTTGCGGGGCTTCCCAAATGATTTTTTCTTCAGGGATTTGTGTCAGAATTTCTTGCACCAAGCCTTCTCTTACTTCTCCGCTGCTTCTATAAATACCGACATTGCCTGCTTCACGGGCTTCGGCGATGACATAGGTGCTTCCTGCATCGAGTTCTGAGCGCATCAATTCTATCCACTTATACGGCGGTATGATATGGGCCGCATCCTTGCTTCCAACTTCACTTAGTACCGTCACAATTTTTGCTAGTTTCTCAATATAGCCACACTTTTCAGAATGAGGAATGCTGATTGAACCATCTGAAACTTCCACATGTTTCAGACCGTAATCCTGTATCATTTGCACATATTCGTCAAAACAATTTCGAATCAAAAAGGCTTCAAACAAGGTGCCGCCAAAATAAACGGGCATGTCATACGCGGCATAAATGGCCAACTTTTCTTTCAAATTTGGGGTTACCATCGAGGTTCCGAATCCAAGTTTTACAATATCTACGTGCGGACCAGCCACAGATAAGAAATTGGTTACTTCTTGATTGCTTAGCCCTTTATCCATCACCATAGTAAGTCCATGTGTTCGTGGCTTTTTGTCTCGTTTCGGTATTTGTGGTAAATTGAAATTCATGCTGCAAATGTAATACCAACTCGCCTTATAAAGTAGCATTCAAATGCAAATTAATGATGGCATGTCTGACCACGCATTCAAGTTGCCATCTTGTATGACAAGGTACATGTTGTCGCATCCAGCTTGTTGTTCGTCTTAAGAAGCTTGCTCTCATTAACTTGTCGAATAAAATATGACAGCACAGCGATGTCGCTTTGTGATGCTGCTTGATAAGAGACAAGGCTTGACGCTGTTTGTTATTGCTTGATTAAACTATCGATGAGATGGCTTTCTTCATTGGCTTTTAATGCCGTAACGACCTTGGTATTGCTATTCGGAATAGTCATGGATAGCACGTAATGAGCTATCTTCCATTCGCCGTTTTCTTTTTTCAACACACCCGAACCGCGGCAGATTTTCATCTGTGTGTCTAGTAATTCATCAAACCAAGCAATTGTGTGATCCTGACTGAAATAAATATGTCTATCAAGCGACCTGAAGTTCCAGGCTTTGCCTTTGTCAAAATGGGGTTTGCAAAATAGCTTGAATGCTTGTAGTGGCCAATTCTCTGTTGGGTCGGTGCCGATAAAAACTGCATCCGAACTCATACGTTTAAAATAGTCATCGTAGTTCGCATCGGCCGCTGCCTTATGCCAATCATGAATGAGTTGGTTGATAATTTTGTTGTCATCAACTGCAATGGACCTTGTGCTTTCCTTGCAAGCCGAGAAAAATAGGATGACTATCATCGTACCATAAAACGAATGCCGCATAATGTAATGTTTGTTGTAAATGTAATGCGCTGTTTCGTATTCTCCAATGCGTTCGCGCGTTCATGCTTTTTATCAGTCAACTTATATAGAATCAATAAATAAATGGTCCAATTTCTGATTCCTCCTTATTTTTACAGCAATGAGTAAAACGATTGATGTAATTGGTGCTAGAGAACATAACCTGAAAAATATCTCGTTCTCAATCCCTAAAAATAAACTGACAGTGATCACAGGTATCAGCGGCAGTGGTAAGTCGTCTTTAGCCTTTGATACCATACATGCCGAAGGACAGCGTCGCTATATGGAGAGCTTTTCAGCGTATGCTCGTCAATTCGTGGGAAATCTTGAACGACCTGATGTTGATAAGGTAGAGGGCCTTTCGCCAGTGATTGCTATCGAACAAAAGACAACGAATAAAAGTCCTCGATCGACTGTTGGTACGGTTACCGAAATTTATGATTTTCTTCGTCTCTTGTATGCAAGGGCAGGCGAGGCCTACAGCTACAATACAGGAAAGAAGATGGTTCGTTATTCGGAAGAAGAAATGATTGAGCATATTTTTGATCACTATGGCAATGAAAAAGTTGTTTTATTAGCGCCGATTGTCAAAGGTCGAAAAGGTCATTATCGCGAACTGTTTGAACAATTACGCAAGCAAGGTTTTCTTCGTATTAGGGTGGATGGTGAATTGATGGAGCTCAAGGAAAAGATGCAACTTGATCGGTATAAAATTCACGATATTGAAATTGTTGTTGATCGATTAAAAGTGGATAGGGCTTCAAGGCAGCGACTTGTTGAAAGTGTTGCAAGCTGTCTTAAACACGGCAATGATCAATTACTGATTCTTAAACACGAAGATAATGCGCAACCGCAGCTTTTGTCGAAGCAGTTGATGTGTGCCGATACAGGCTTGTCATACGATGAACCTTCACCAAATTCATTTTCCTTTAACTCGCCTTATGGTTCTTGTCCAAAATGTAAAGGATTGGGCACTGTATATCTCATTGATTTGAATCGTGTCATTCCTGATAAGTCGGTGAGCATTGCTGCTGGAGGCATCGTGCCATTAGGCGAAGCTCGTGAAGCGTATGTTTATCAGCAAGTGCAAGCCGTTGCGAAGCAATATAAGTTTGATGTCAATAAACCAATTTCAGCCATTTCCGAAAAAGCGATGAATGTATTGTTATATGGTAGTGAGGAAAAGGTGGATGTGGAAATTGATTTTGATGAGGAACCTTCAATCTATCAGACGCAGTTTGAAGGGATTGTAAAAATGGTTATTCGTTGGTTTAACTCAACCGGCAGCGATTATGTCAAGGACTGGGCCGAAAAGTTTATGACAATTAATCAATGTCCTGTTTGTGATGCGGCTCGTTTGAAAAAAGAAAGTTTGTGGTTCAAAGTTGATCAAAAAAATATAGCCGAATTAAGTGCCTTGAATCTAAACGAACTGCGACAATGGTTTGTTGGGATCGAAAAACGATTAAATAAAAAACAACAAATTATTGCCATAGAAATTATTAAAGAAATTAATGAACGACTTGATTTTTTATTGGATGTAGGTCTCGATTAT
>CAIRSV010000288.1 GCA_903881265.1 uncultured Bacteroidota bacterium | reverse complement strand
TTTTTGATAGGCCTGCCGAATAGCTGCGAGATAATGTTCGAGATCTTCTTGGGTTTCGAGTAATTGTTTTGACGAAACAATGATGTCTTTGGCTGGGGTATAGATTACCTTTGGTGTTTCTTTGGGGGTTGCTCCACTTGGTTCAATGCGCGGGGGATTGGCCATGCTGTGCATTTGATTGAGGATATTGGGTAACGTATTGCTCCGGAATGAGTTGGTGTATTGTTGCAATACAATCAACCTGCGCTCGTGTGTAATCCCGTCATACTGTGTACGGAATTGCTGCGCAATAATTGCTTTTTGTGACTCATTGAGCCGTGCATAATCATCTGCGTGCATTACTTGTTGTTGCTCAATCTGCGTGATTTCTGCAATGACGTGTTGTTGGGTTTGTTGGATTTTTTGGCTGATGAGTTCGCGGATTCGTTGAATCTTTTGGTTGACATGCACCATCTGTGTGCCACGGAAGGCGTCCTGATGGGTGATAAGTTGCCGTAGTTCTGCGTGTTCGTGGGGCGCCGCAATGCTGACATTCCCGTCGTTATCGTTATTGAGTTGGAGGGCTTCGTCAAACTTTGCTTTATTCTGAGAATGAAAGAAGTGCAATATCGGTGTGATGAGATCGTTTTTGATATCGATTAATTCATTCCGTTGTAGTGAGGTAAATTCACTGAAATACCAATTGGTCGATTGTGTGAGGATGTGTTCGAGTTGCGTGATATGACTATCAAGCCGTACCACAAAAGGATATAGCGATATGTCTTTGCGTATCTGCTTGAGTGTCTGTAATTCTTGCACAAATGCCTGTTTGAGCGTGTCGACAATTTGTCCTGGCGGCGCACTAGCCATAGACTGGGCAAAATAATTCGTGTAGAAGTGAATCAGTGGTTGGATGAGCGCGGCCGGAATGCTCTGTGCTTCTAGCAGTACCGTGCTTGCCGCAAGATGGTTATCAAGCACGGAAGTCAAATGTTTTTTGCTGATGACCGAACCATTCTGGCGTACTTCGATATCGTTGGCATTATGCAACATGGCCACTGCCGCTAACACTGCATAAAAAGGCCAACCATATGGCCGTTTTTGGAATTTGTCGAGGATACTTTTGAAGTCGATATTTTGGTGACTTAATCGCATCATATTGATGTGATTCAATACTTCTTTAGCGATTGTTTCTTGCCCTTCAGGCATTGCTGATGAACTATTCGCAATGGTATCTACTTTGGTTTTGTCGTAATGTGCTTGTACCATTTGACGATTGGGATAAATAATCTGGAGCATTTGTGTAAATGCATTCAAAAACTTCCCGATATGATCGCCACTGCCACTGGTCAAAAACCCACCATTACATACATAAGTAGCTTCTATTAGTGCCATTTTGATGTCTTGGTTGATTTGGTCGTAGCGCCGTTGGTTTTGTTTGGCACGCGATTGGAGCAACCCTTGGGTGGTGTCTGATGCGTTTTGTATGTTTGACTGGGTAATAAAACGTTGTGTTTGGATGTATAAGCGTAGCTCATCGATGAAGTTGCCGCTGTCGGCTAGTTTGATGAGTAACTCTGCTTTGCCTGATGTTTGTACCGCCAATACGTTGATATCGTGGGTGTCGTGATAGGGCGTGATAATCCGTACACTGATTTCTTGGGTTTGCCCGATTACGGAATGATCGACAATCCGCGTAAAGGAAAAATCTTGATTATAGGCATTGATTTTAATCTTGCCCGTTGCGATATTGAGCGCACGATGAAAAACCAGCTTGTCGATTTCGGCGGTAATTGCACTAGTATCAACGGCAATACCACGAATTGATTTTTCGATTTCCTTTTCTTCATCGGTTAGGTAACTAAATGTTTTGCCGTCACGTTGGATGAACGCACGTTGCTCCAAATAGAGCAACGCTTCATTGATGCTGTTATCAAATACCTTCATGTCGCTTTGGAATGTGTCAAATAACAATACACGCAGATTGTGGGGCGTGGCAGAGAAGTTTTTGACATATTTGACCAAAAACAGGACCTTAAGTACCCGTTGTGCCATGGGGGGGAGGTTGGTTTGTCCGGCCAAAATAATCCCGTTTTTGAAAATAGTGCGTAAACTGTTATCGATGGCGCGGTACATATCGTCAAAGGCGATTAATTTGCCCGTCTCTAGGTCCATTTTTTGTATGACGGCTTCTTGGGCGGCTGCAATCAATGATCGCTCGCCTACGGCTTGATAGCTCCCGACAAACGCTTCTTGGTTTGATAGCGACACAATTGCTTGTTGAAACAAGACGAATTGATACGGCACAAAGGGATAAAAGTCGACAAACTGCCCTTCGTGGCTATAGCTCCGATTAAATATCTCACTACTATCACTAAAGGTAAAAAGCGTCGCATAGTTGTTGTTTTCGTGTTGATGTAATGCCTTCAAGCTGGGGATTACCGCGTCACGTTTGGTCAACAACCGCTTTTGGATGACTTCGTCA
>CAIRSV010000287.1 GCA_903881265.1 uncultured Bacteroidota bacterium | reverse complement strand
TTCTTCCAAGCCAAATTTGAAAAATTAGTGTAACCATGTTGCTATGAATGTAAGCCGGAAACTGAAGATGATTGTTGTTTCCGGCTTATGCTTTTATGAACGAACTGTTATGGTTGTGACAGAGAAATTTGCGAAGGGTTTTACGTGATGAGTATTTGTTATGGTTAGACAAGTACTGCTTCGCTTCGATTCCAACATATTTTTTTTCCGAAACCTAAGGTGCTGTCTGTCATTTTAATCGCGTTGAGTTGCACGGTCCATACTTCTCCAGGCATGGCCAACGCCATCGGATTTTTTAGATGATACTTCGCTTCGGCGTTCTTGCTCAACGGATGGTCTTCGTCAAGTATGACGCCTTCTAGCTGAAGTCCTTTGATAATTAATTTGTTTATTTTGTCAGGAAGCACAGTGCCTGAAACATGCTTGTTTTTTTGCATCATTTGACCGTGTCGAGTTTCCGCAGATGATTTAAAATAGACCAAAGTCTCTTCCTTGTTGAACGCATAAAAGCAGTTGAAACAATAAGGTTTTCCTTGCTCATCTGAGCAGCAGATAGTGGCGCATGTTTGCTGAGATAAAAAGTGGATAATGATTTCGTTCATAGAATGTCGTGCGTTGTTGTCATGGATAAAATAAATTTTTAATGTCAGTATCGATAAGGTCTTTACTTGAGCAAGGCGTCTAGCTGAAGTTAGTCGTTTCGTTCACTAGACGAACACCTTGTAAAGGAATTATCCTAGATAATATTAGGCAAATGTATTAAATAAAGATAACTTTGTCCTTTTAATGATCCATTAAGATCTTGCTATGGCTACAGACGGACAAAAGAGGATGATCGCTGTTTTTCTCACAGCCTCTTTCTTGTTGTATTCTTTTTATCTTTATTATGCTATGCCGTTTAAACGGGATATAAAAAATCAGGAAGCGTCCGAAGGTAAACTAGTGTGGCAACGGTATAACTGCAATGCCTGTCACCAGATTTTTGGTCTTGGAGGGTATTTAGGACCTGATCTTACAAATGAATATTCACTCCGAGGTCATGATGTTATTATCGCTTTTATTAAGAGTGGTGCGCCTTCTATGCCGGTGTTTCACATGACTGAAAAGGAGATGAATCAACTTGTTGCTTTCTTAAAAGATGTCGACAGATCGGGTCGTGCTGACCCAAGAACCTTTACAATAAAATCAAATGGAACCATCGAACAATAAGTATCCTGCATCATCCAAATTGTTTATTCTGACCGGCCTATTGTTGCTTTCAGTCGGCATGATGTTTGGTTTAATAGGTATGCTTCAATACCTTATTCCTGGATTTTTAAAGCAGTATCTTTCTTTTGAAAAGATTCGGCCATTGCATGTTTCATCAGTTGTATTTTGGATCATTTTTGGTGCTATTGGTTCGGTCATAAATTATGTGCAGCAATATACAGGTCGAGTTATCTATTCGCAACGCTTAGTCAATATTCAATGGGCTCTTTTCGTTGGTACTACTATTCTTATTCTTGTTTCATATTGCCTTGGTATGTTTGGCGGTAGAGAGTATTGGGAATTTCCTCCTGTATTGGCGCTTCCAATTATTGCTGGATGGTTGTTGTTTAGTTTCAATGTTATAAAATCTATGCCAACGTTCCGACATCAGCCTGTGTATGTATGGATGTGGTTAACAGGCGTGGTATTTTTTTTATTTACATTTTTAGAGTCCTATCTATGGGTGTTTCCATCCTTCAGAAATAATATTGTGAATGATATGACTATCCAATGGAAGTCATATGGATCAATGGTTGGAGCCTGGAATATGCTTATCTATGGTTGCAGTATTTATCTGATGGAGAAGATTAGTGGCGATAAGAATTATGGTCACTCTACCATTGCATTTGCCTTGTATTTTACGGGTTTATTTAATCTTATGTTTAATTGGGGACATCATATCTATACATTGCCGTCTCATCATTTTATACAATACATTAGTTACGCTGTTAGTATGACTGAATTGGGTATACTCGGTCGTATTTTGTGGAAATGGAAATCATCACTTAGCGATGCGAAGAAACATTTTCATTACATCGCCTTTAGGTTTCTGGTGGCTGCGGACTGGTGGATTTTTCTTTCGCTTTTATTGGCCATTATGATGTCAATTCCGGGTGTGAATCTATACACACATGGTACACATATTACTGTAGCGCATACGATGGGTACTACCATTGGTATCAATACGTTTCTAGTCTTGGCGATTGCCTTTGATATCCTTCATGTGAATTGTTTTGGAGCTGTGCCTTACACGAAATATTTCAACAAGGCGTATTGGCTTGCGAACATATCTCTATTTGTTTTTTGGATTGCATTGATTCTCGTTGGTATTGAAAAAGCCAAGTGGCAGATGGGCGCGAATCGTATACCTTTTAGTAGTATGATGCATCAGATTCACCCGCTATTTTATTTTGTTTTTGCGTCAGGTTTGATGTTAGCTACCGCATTGCTTGTGATTATTTATCCAATGATCAAACATCAGCTCGAATGTTATAGTAGTCAGAAGTCAAGTCACGTAAAGTCTGTTTAAACGATTCATCATTGCGTGGATTAACGGATTAAAAAAAATGCTGTACTTTTATTCACTTGAAATTTTCTACGTAAAAATTTGTATTTTTCTTTTTTAAATCATCATCATGTTTTCCAAAGCAACAGAATACGCTCTAAGGGCTACCATTTATATCGCACAAAAAAGTTCAGAAGAGAACAAATTAGGTATCGAGGAAATTGCTAAAGCAATTGATTCTCCTAAATCGTTTACCGCTAAAATAATGCAATCACTCACGAAGGATAATCAGGTGGTGCGATCTGTACGTGGACCGAATGGTGGTTTTTATCAGACTGACAAGGAACGTAAACTTTCGTTGCGCACCGTACTCAAGGTGATGGGGGAAGACGAGATGTTGGATAAATGCGTATTGGGTTTGAAGAAATGTTCAGAAGTCAATCCCTGCCCAATGCATTTTCAATATAAGCCGATCAAAAAGGAGATGATGACTATGTTTGTTGAAAAAACGATCCAACAGCTCGCAGACGAAATGAACGACGGTGGTTTGTTTATCAAGAATAAGAAACGATAGTTGTTTAATTCCATTAGTGGAAACAAGCTAGGAAAAAGCTTAGACTAGCTGCAATACGTCGGATGATTCAGGGAAAAATTCTAGTTCAATTCGAGTAAGTTCTTTCTCGGCTTGAAGCAATGCATTTGTGAATTTGATATCATGATGCATGTCACTCTCATTTAATTCAGTATAATAGACAAGGCCTTTATATAAGTTAGTAATAAACGTTCGGTAATACAATGTGCGCTTCGTATCCATACTGCTTTCTGTTTCATTGATAAGCTGTTCTTTCAGATAATTGATGTATAAGATAATTTCAGCAACAAACAAATTAGGTCGATGTGCATTATGCATAATATTCGTTCGTCCGTAGATATGGTCAGTCATTGTCTGCAGAGAAACGATCTCAGAGAAGTTGACAATATTAGGTCCTGGGCAAATATTCACTGCATTGAATTTGTTGACAAATAGTTCATCATACGTAATAGCCGCTGAATTGCTCAGGCCGATACATAAGCATTCTTTCGCCTGCAAATCGTTGATTTGTTTATCTAATTCGTTCTTCGTTAGATTCATCCCCTTGAGCTGCGTCATCTTCAATTTTTGATATCGTAGCGACGCTGTGCAAATAGGTTCTTCAGTGAATTCAGTATTCAAGGCAAGATGTTTTTCAGTGCAAGGACTGCCTGCTTTTCCGTTTGCAATTCGTTGCTTTTTTTCAATATCGGCTGTTGTGCCTTTGAGGTAATGAAAGCGAACGCCGAGTGGTGAGTTATGACTGAGTTCAATATCGTTTTCGCCGGCAGCACTGAGTAAATTAAGTGTGTGTGCATCAACCGTCGTGGCTTCGGGTACTAAAAGGAAGGGTGTTCCCCAACCTGTGCTAGCCACATTATATTTATTCTTTAGAAGTTGGTCCTCTTCGTGTGTGCCTATGCCGCCTTGAACCGTGATTCTTACTTCGGGTGGATCACTGAAATCGATATCGAGTTTTTTATTGATGGCGCCTTTGTAAATAGCAAAAATGGTATCTCGCAATTCATCGTGCTTCGTTTTAAATTCTTCCATAATGGGGCCTAATAAAAAACCATCAGTTGCGAATGCGTGTCCGCCGCAATTAAGACCCGATTCGATTCTGAATTCACTGACCCATATTCCTTTCTTGGCGAGGTATTTGCCTTGTATCAATGCCGACCGATAATCGCTCACTTTTACGATGACCTTTTTGCTGAATTGATAATTTTCATCAGGATCGAATGCATGTAATGACTCAAGGTAATTATATAAACGCGGATTCATACCGGCAGAAAATACCACCGATGAATTTTCGAGTTCACTTAGCGCATAGCCACGTAATGCGGATACGGCATCTGATGCATCCGGAATCACATTACCGCTTTTGTCGACATGATTACGATCAACCTTGGTCATAATATTGACATCAATACTACCTGGACTGAGTTGAGATTTTAAATACATTTCGTGTTTCCTTCGTTCAACCACATCAACGGTTTGCATCATTGTGTTATAGATTGCTTTTAAACGACTGTCTTCGGGCAGCATTTCGAAATACTTCACAATGTCAGAGCCCCGTTCAAAGGCTTCTGAACGAAGTTTTTGCATTTGTTGCTGCACAATCGTATTCACAAGATTAAGATAGTCTGTGATACGTTTGGCCCTATAGTCGGGTTCGCTTGTAGTAATCGGTTCGTACAGTTGATGAATCGAAGAGTAATAATGTTGCCTCATCATTTCAATAAGTCGATCTTCAACAATGGAAATGACTGATGAGATGCCAAATCGAGCCACCTTGATAGGTGAATCGATGGTAAAGGCGATGCCCATGACAGGAATGTGAAACGTGTGTTCAGGTTGGCGATACTTGCTTGACATAAAGATCAATAGTTTATGCACAAAAACATCATCCTGTTCTGCCAGTTCGCTGTTTCGATGCTTTTTGTGACGGCACAAAGGTAGTACTATTTTATTAATAGAAGATATTTTACTCTTTATTTAAATGGGAGCAAATGATAGGCAATTAAGCTGTTTATTCTACTAGGCTATTCCCAATCTGCTATTCGGAGAAGTTCAAAAAACTGACGTTCTTCGATTTCCTTTACCTTGCCAGGCGCTAAATCATCAAGGCATAGCTCTTCAATAGAAACTCTAATAAGGCGGCGGCATTTGTGTCGGAGGGCTTGCACCATTTTGCGCACTTGGTGAAATTTCCCTTCAGTGAGTGTAATGCGTAACCACGTATGCGGAATGAATTCTAACAATTCGTTTGCCACAGGGAAGAGGGTCGTGGGTTTGTTGATTATATCGGCTTCGCAAGGACTTGTGACCCAATAACCACCGCCGCTGATGCGTATATTGACACCATCTCTGAGTTGCTGCAGAGAATCTTCACTGACCACATTTAATACTTGTAAAATATATGTTCGCTTGTGCGGTAGTAAACCTTGAAACAAGAGTCGCGTTACTTTCTTATTTGTGGTAAGAATGAGTAACCCTTCGGAATGATTATCGAGTCGGCCTATCGCATGAGTGCCTTCTGGAAAATTAAAATCCAGATCCCCTAAAAGATTCACGTCATCAGGGCTCACAAATTGTGATACCATATCAAAGGGCTTATGGATAATAAAATAACGATGAGCGGCTTCTGTCATTCGATGCGCAAGGTGCGTGTTAAATTTTCCAATTCCTACGAAATGGGCAATAAATAAACTGCTACTTTATCAGACTATCAAATTAGAATCAACCTTGTTCTGATGTTACTTGACAATACAAGAACTGATAAGAAAAAATAAACGTTGAAACCCTTTATTTTGCTGGATTTTGCAATTTTTTCGAGCAACTACTCGTCAAATTT
>CAIRSV010000286.1 GCA_903881265.1 uncultured Bacteroidota bacterium | reverse complement strand
GAAAATGTAAACATAGGATGGGTTTGGCATAAGTGGGGCTTTAGTACTAGGCTGAACATTTGAACTTTCTATTAGCTTTTGTACTAAATTTAAACTTTAGTACTTTTTAATCCCCACCTTCTCCAAGCCCAAAAACGGTGAAAACTGCGAAGAACATACCTCACTCTTCGAAGGCTGCGCCTTCGCAAGCCCTATGTTCTTTACCTCGTGTGAGGCTGTTTCATGAATATCTAATTGCTCGTAAAGTGTTTTTTTCATTTTTTTATTCTAACTATGTTTAAGACTTGATAAGTGCAGTTGCCCGTGTAGGAAAAGTATGAGTGACTCAGAATTACTATTTCTATAAACAAATAGATTATTGATCAACCAACCCTGCATTGTCAATAAAGACCAGTTTCCCGTTTTCTAATTTCACTTTTCGTCTTAATGAAAACCCTTCGTGTATAATTCCATCTTGATAAATATCAAGTGTGAATACATTCGATGAATCAAAATCCCTTCGTTTGATTTCACCTCTCAGGCAATGTAAATAATCGGCACGGGCAGTACCCCATCCGCGGTTACCCACTTCCCCATTAAAGCTTGCTATCAATGTAAGGTCATCAGACTTGCGCAATGACTCCTTCCATTGCTGTGCTCTTTCTTCACGAACTTCACTATAGTAAGTAGGCCCATCTGTGATTTTCTGTAACACGACAAGTTCCGGCTTGCCATTACGTCGGCCATACACAATTGCATTCTGCCCATATCGATTGCCTACTATGATTGCCTTCTCTTTACTAATACCCAACACCAAATAACTTCGCTCACAAGGCCACGTAGGATCTTCTCCACAACCCTCTCCTTCAAAACATTGGTAGGATGTCAAGTCTTCTTTTAATTGCTGATGTCGTTGATTATTTTTAGCATGCGCTAATTGTTCTGAAAAAGGATTATATGCTGTTAAATAGGCATACTCATTCTCGCCGTACTTTTCTAGCAAGCTATCAAGTGTCGGATTATGTTCGCCAAATTTAATACATAATGAAGGTTCAAATACCTTGTAGAGTGTGTTGCTATACGCTTGAAATAATTTGTTTGTCATATGAATTGTTTTATTGTTTTATTTTTTTATAGTTGAATAAATAAGTTTAAGAAAGATGATGAGCAGCCAATGTTTGTAATTGCTCGATAAAAGTTGGATGGATTACTTCCCACGAAAGTTGCGATTTTCCAAAATGTCCGTAGGCCGCCGTTTGTAAGTAAATCGGTTTGCGTAATTCTAAAAGCGTTGATATCGCATTGGGCGTTAAGTCAAATACCTTATGTATGAGTGTTGTAATAGCGGCATCACTAATTGTGCCACTATCATAGGTATTCACATACAATGATGTTGGCTCAGTCTTACCAATAGCATAGGATAGTTGAACAGTGCATCGATGTGCAAGACCAGCCGCTACAATATGCTTGGCCACAAAACGTGCCGCATATGCCGCTGATCTATCTACCTTGCTTGCATCTTTTCCTGAGAACGCACCACCACCATGTGGGCAACTGCCACCATAGGTATCAACAATAATTTTTCGACCCGTGAGACCTGTATCGCCATGCGGACCGCCAATGGTAAAACTGCCTGATGGATTGATCAAATACTCGGGGCGACTATGCGGTAAATATTGACTAAGAACAGGTTCGATAATATAGCTGATTACTTGCTGGCGAATGTCGTGTTGCGTAATCTCCGCTTTGTGTTGCGTGCTAATTACAATCGTCTCGATTTCAACAGGTTTATGCTGTTCGTATCGAATCGTTACCTGCGATTTGGCATCGGGTAAGAGCCAGGGAAGTATCCCATTCTTTCGTAACATCGATTGTCGTTCCATCAGCTTATGCGCGATGATGATAGGCATAGGCATTAGTTCGGGTGTTTCATCGGATGCATAACCAAACATAATACCCTGATCACCGGCGCCACCATCCAATACGGATGAATTGATTTCGGGACTTTGTGTATGCAGCAGATTTTCTACGATAGCGGTATCGCAATTGAATCCAATGGCTTCGTCATGATAGCCAATGTTGCGAATCACATCACGGCCAAGTTGTTCGGCATTCACTGTGGCGTGTGAGGTAATTTCACCAGCGATAATAAGTCGACCGGTGGTGATAAGACATTCAACGGCTACTTTCGCTTGAGAGTCTTGTGCGAGATAAGCATCAAGAATGGCATCAGAAATTTGATCAGCGATTTTATCCGGGTGTCCTTCGGAAACCGATTCGCTTGTAAACAGATACGAGTCTGTTTGGTGGGTGTGTTGTGTTGTCATGATATGAAACAGTTAATGGTTTACATTGTTTCACACCAAGAATAAAAATAAGGGGTTGTTCATTTTAGTTTGACAGAACGTCCGCATCTTTTTCACCACCGTTGAGTTTTGTCTCTCGGTTGGTACCCACTAAAGGGTTCTTGATGTAAGGTGCAAATATAAATTCAAATAATTGAAACGAACAACTAATTTTTAAATAAACTTAGTAAATGATGTTTTGTGTCTTCACAAAACATAGAATCACTCTTCGAAGGTCACTCTTCGAAGGCTGTGCCTTCGCAAGCCCTATGTTCTTTATAGGGTTTCCCTATCCTATACCAAAAAAGAAAATCAACTTCTATCAACCACTCTTCGAAGGCTGCGCCTTCGTAAGCCCTATGTTCTTTATAGGGTTCCCCTATCCTATACCAAAAAAAGAAAATCAATTTCTATCAACCACTCTTCGAAGGTTGCGCCTTCGCAAGCCCTATGTTCTTTATAGGGTTCCCTATTCCTATATCAAAAAAGAAAATCAACTTCTATCAACCACTCTTCGAAGGCTGTGCCTTCGCAAGCCCTATGTT
>CAIRSV010000285.1 GCA_903881265.1 uncultured Bacteroidota bacterium | reverse complement strand
CCGCAGGCGACACGGCAGAAATAAAATTAATCTTCTTCTCCAAACCAAACTCGGCCAATAATTTCAAATCAAAAACGCTGGCATTACCGATGATAAGATCCATCGAATCAAGCGTCCCTGAACGTATCAGTTCGTTCACATTCAATGAATCTGATCGGCTGTCGTGTACATAAATATCCAACTTAAATCCGAGCTGCTTCAATGTATCCGCAGCAATTTGAATGCCTTTATAGAAATCTAATCCCGGCATCATGAACTTTGGAATTTTGGTCAACGTAGGTTCAAGCGCTACCGAATCTAAAAACATCGGTGTGATAATGGCCACCTTGTATCGCTCTTTCTTTATCGGTTTCGGATAGCCGGATTCTTTCGTCGGAATCGCCTTCTGTTCAACAACTATTGGTTTATTCTGAGCATTAACACCTAGTGATGTAAGCAGCAGAATGAAAAGAAGAATTCGTGTATGCATAGTAAAAAAAATACGGAATTAAAGATTATTCCCACTCAATAGTAGCTGGTGGTTTTGAACTGATATCGTACACAACTCTATTGATGCCTTTCACCTTGTTGATGATTTCATTCGAAATAACAGCCAATAGTTCATACGGAATATGAGCCCAGTCTGCCGTCATTCCGTCAATACTAGTCACAGCGCGCAAGGCAAGTGTATACTCATACGTGCGCTCATCACCCATCACACCAACACTTTGCACAGGCAATAAAATAGCGCCGGCCTGCCATATTTTATCATACTGACCATGTTCTTTCAGGAGATTGATATAAATCGCATCGGCTTCTTGTAACATCTTCACTTTCTCTTCGGTGACTTCTCCTAGAATACGAATACCTAAACCCGGACCAGGAAATGGGTGACGCATAATAAAAGAATCAGCAAGTCCCAGTTCACGTCCAATTCGGCGTACTTCATCTTTAAAAAGAGAGCGAAGTGGCTCAACCAATTGAAGATGCATTTTCTCAGGCAGTCCGCCTACATTATGATGTGATTTAATAGTCGCGGAAGGCCCGTTCACTGAAACACTTTCTATCACATCGGGATAAATGGTACCTTGCCCTAAAAACGAAATGTCAGTCAACAAGACAGCCTCATCATGAAAGACATCAATGAATCCACCACCAATTATTTTTCGTTTCCCTTCAGGGTTACTCACACCCTTGAGTTCGTTATAAAATTTTTCAGAGGCATCGACACCTTTGATATTTAATCCTAGCACCTTATATGATTCAAGTACTTCATTGAATTCGTTTTTGCGTAGCAATCCATTGTCTACGAAAATGCAAAAAAGATTTTTTCCAATTGCTTTATGAATCAAGGTGGCAGCTACTGTACTATCAACACCGCCGCTTAATGCCATAATCACTTTCTTATCACCTACCTGCTCGCGGATCGCGTCAACAGTCTGCTTGATATAACCTGCTGATGTCCAGCTTTGTGCACATCCACACATATCAACCACAAAGTTTTTCAGGATAGATTTTCCATTTTGTGAGTGGGTAACTTCAGGATGAAATTGCAAACCTACCAAAGGGTTAGGTGTACCTTTTATGCTGAAAGCCGCCATTGGAATACTGTCTGTTTGCGCAATCACTTCGGCATTTTCGGCCAATTCGGTAATCGTATCTGCGTGGCTCATCCACACTTGATTTTGATCGTCGATGCCTTGCATAATTGTATGCCCAGGCTGAATATTACAAAGCTTCGCTCTGCCGTATTCCCTTGAAGACGATTTTTCTACTTTGCCATTATAAAGTTTTGTTGTGAGCTGCGCGCCATAGCAAATACCCAATACAGGTAATTTAGCATTCATGGCTTTGACATCCACCGTCGGTGCATTTTCTTCATTGACACTTGACGGACTTCCTGAGAGGATGATTCCTTTCAAGGAAGGATCATATGTTATCGCTTCATAGAATGGAATGATTTCGCAGTATACATTTAGCTCACGTACATTTCGAGCAATCAACTGTGTGTATTGAGAGCCGAAATCTAGTATTATTATTTTCTCTGTCATACGATTAATTAGGCTTGCGCTGTTGGTCCTCCGAATTGCATCGGAATCGAAACGGGTTCAAGATCTTTGATTGCACCATTTGCTTGTTCGAATTTCTTGACGTTTTCTGCCAATGCTTTTAATAAGCGTTTAGCATGTTGCGGCGTCAGCACGATTCTAGATTTTACCTTGGCCTTCACAGCGCCGGGCATCACATTGATAAAATCAACGACGAATTCGGCATTCGAATGCGTGATGATCGCAAGATTTGAGTACAGGCCTTCGGCCATATCCTCGCTTAGTTCTATGTTCAGTTGATTTTGTTGCTGATTGTTTTGTTCCATTGTGTTTTTATAAGACTGCGAAGGTAATAAAGTAAGTGGAATAAATGATGGAAATAGCGGTTTGAGGGCTGATTGATCTAAAATACTGACTGCCAAATTAATGATTGAAAATGAAGCGTATTCAACGCTTATTTTTTACATTTGTTCAATGAATCAATTCCGGCATTTTTTTGAATGGCAATTATTTGGCGTCTGCACCAAATTGGGCGAACGCTTCAATATTTCCATCACGCGCATCAGAATGTGGTTTATTTATATTTCATTTCTAACGTTCGGCTCACCTATTATTCTCTACTTCATCTTGGCCTTTTGGGTCAACCTGAAAGCATATATCCTTTCTGCGAGGCGTAACCCCTTGCGGTGGTTTTAATATCGCAAAAAACATCGTTGACCTTAGCGCACATTTACATTTTAACTGCCTCTCGTAGTTAATGGCAAATAACTATCTTGAATTAAACACAAGGCCATTCATCGAAGCTACTTATTCGGCCCATACTTTTATCTCAACCCGTCGATTGATTTTTTGAAGTTCTTCAGTGTGTTCGTCTTGCGTAATTTTCCGTGTGCCGCCATATCCTTTATAGGTAAGCCTGCTTTTATCAATATGACATTTATGTACCAAATGGATATACACCATTTCAGCCCTAGCAAGAGATAAATTATCGAGACCGGTATCGGCATCATAGCCATCTAATTCAACTGTAGTGCAACAAACATGACCCTGAATTTCGACTTTCATCGTAGGATTTTCGTTGAGAATATCAGCCAAATTTTGCAATGCAGGAAGAGACTCCGTGGTTAAAATATGACTACCTCCATAGAAAAATAAATCCTTGATGACAATGTTGCGGCCAACCTTGAGATCCTTCTTTTCAATTGTTTGAATGGCTTTTTTCATAGCTACTTTCGTAACAGGCGTGGTCGTATTGAAATGAACTATCACTCGCCTATTCATCTGACGTTGCGTGTCGGAAAGGTTAGGCACTAGCGGTTTGTCTTTCCCATACCCTATGCAAGTCTTGATAAACTTTTGATCTATCCCATTTTGAATCAATAACTTTTTTACTTCAGCCGCCCTACGTTGCGATAAGGCATCATTATACGCTGTAGATCCAATGCTGTCGCAATGTCCTTCAATCACCACATCACAGATGCTATTCTTCGCAATAATTTTCATCAGACCCAACATAGAAGAATCGGGGATGGTGGTTTTATTAAATTCAAAAAGCACCACATACTGCATATCCTGCGACTTCATAGCGGTGCTTAAACATACGATATAAAGAAAGGTGAATAGTTGTTTCATCATGAATCAAACCAAAGGTACAGAAGAAAACACTAGATTTGCCAACACATAAAACAAATAATATGGCAGCAAAAACTCCTTCGGAATCGATGACCACCATGAGTGAATTGGTTTTACCCAACGATACCAATACCTTGGGTAATTTAATGGGTGGGCGACTGATGCATTGGATGGATATAGCCGCAGCGATGGCTTCTATGAAACATTGTAACTGTCCGGTTGTTACGGCCTCAGCGGATAATATTTCCTTTGCCAATCCTGTGCGACTTGGGAATGTAGTAACTATCGAAGCCAAAGTAACGCGAGCCTTTAGCACATCGATGGAAGTCTATATCAAAGTGCATGGCGAAGACCTTCCAACACAGTTTAAGTATCTTTCGAATGAGGCTTATATGACATTTGTTGCGTTAGACCCTAATGGCAAACCACGTGCTGTACCAGAACTGATTCCTGAATCAGATGAAGAACAACGCCGATTTGAAGGTGCATTGAGAAGAAGACAACTACGTTTGGTGCTATCTGGTCGAATGAAACCGGACCAAGCAACCGAATTACGTAAACTCTTTGTCGAAGACATTCTTGAAAAATAAGACTTCCCTAAAAAGGAACAGTCTCTGCTTGGAAAAGCAAAGACTGTTTAATCCCTAACCAAATCAACCTATGAAAAAATCTTAAATTTCTGTTTTGTGGTGCAAATATATGTTGATATTTCATACTTCAAAAAAAAAAGACTTAAACCTTATTTTTACCCGATGAAACACAAAATGTGTGATCAATTCCAACAATAATTTTATACATATTCGTTTCATTCATCTTCAATAATTAAATACATGAGACTCTTCATTTTACCTCTTACATTGATAACACTCCTTTTTGTTAGCTGCCAATCCAATCAGGATAATCAAGGCCATGCGAGTAAATCAAAACAACTTGATGCTGTATTTACATCGTATTGGAATGAACGCATGCAACTTTTTCCATTGGAAGCAACTGCTTGTGGCGACAACAGATACAATGACCGTTTACCAATTACCATCAGTGAAAGTTACCGAACAACAGTACGCACATTTTATGAAACCTATCTCAATAAACTGAGCACTATTCAGGAACCTTTATCTGCTGAAGATGAAGTCAGCAAACAACTTTTTGAATATGAACTCAACCTCAATATCGAAGCGCTTACCTTCCCTTCTCACCTGATGCCTATCAATCAATTCTGGAGCTTCACACTAGAGTTTCCTCAACTTGGAAGCGGCACCGGCAATCAACCCTTCAAAACTGTCAAGGATTACGAAAACTTTTTACAGCGGATCAACTTGTTTCCGGCTTGGGCCGATACGGCTATCGCCAATATGCGCAAAGGAATATCATCGGGTTATACCATCCCAAAAACATTGGCTATGAAAGTGATTCCGCAATTGAAAGGCGTGATTACCAAGGACCCGTTGACCAATATTTTTTATGGCCCGATCAAGCTATTCCCATCCGATTTTTCTGTGAAAGACAAAGACAGACTTACACAAGCATATGTCTCAGCCATCAGCAATTCCATTCTACCTGCATATGCAAAACTTGCCAACTTTGTTGAAGCAGAATATCTACCTGCGTGTCGCACCACCGATGGCATGGATGACTTACCAAATGGCACCGCGTATTATCAGTTTCTAATACGAAATTATACCACTACCCGTTTAACACCTGATAGCATTTATCAACTTGGGCTCAATGAAGTAGCGCGCTTAAAAAGTGAAATGGAAAAGGTAAAGGAACAAGTTCATTTCAATGGAAGTCTACCCGAATTTTTTCAATACCTAAATTCTGATAAACAATTTTTCCCCTTCCATTCTTCGCAAGAAGTACTTGATAGTTTTATCGCTATCAAAAAAATTGAAGATCTTCATCTGAAGGAATTGTTTGAAACCGTACCAAAAACAAAATTTGAAATCAGACAAACTGAAGCCTATCGAGCAGCGAGTGCGAGCGCCGAATACAATCCGGGAAGTGAGGATGGTAGCTGTCCGGGTATCTTTTATGTGCCTGTGCTTGATGCGTTAAAATTTAATGCCGTGGGTATGGAAACCTTATTCCTACATGAAGCTATACCGGGCCATCATTATCAAATTTCATTGCAACAAGAAAATAATACGCTGCCTAAGTTTAGAAAATTTCTATCCTATAGTGCCTATGCTGAAGGATGGGCATTGTATACCGAAACCTTAGGGAAAGAGTTAGGATTATATTCAAACCCATATCAGTATTTCGGTCACTTGAGCGATGCCATGCACAGGGCTATTCGATTGGTGGTGGATGTTTCTATTCACACAAGACATATGTCACGAGAAGACGCCATAAAATACATGATGGACAATGAACGTATTTCAACAGAAGAAGCCACTTCGGAAATCGAACGATACATGGCAATTCCAGGTCAGGCCTTGTCGTATAAAATCGGACAGATTACTATCTCGCGTATGAAAGAAAGGTATCAAACGCAACTTGGCACCAACTTCAATCTTGCTGCATTTCATACCCAACTACTTAACGGTGGCAATATGCCGTTGGAAGTTCTTGAGAAAAAATTAGCAGTTTGGTCTAAGACATATTAATTTGCAATAGTTAAATCCACCCCCTTGCGATTTCTTCCCGATTTCATTGTACAGTTTTTTACTAAAGAAAGTTCTTTATACAAGGACCTTCAAACCATGCTTGGATTTACACCAAGTAATATTGCATTGTATGAATTAGCACTTTGTCATCGATCGAACAATGCCAACTCAACAGAGAATAACGAACGACTTGAATTTCTCGGAGATGCCATTTTAGGGGCTATTATTGGTGAGCATTTGTTTACAAAATACCCTACCAAACCTGAAGGTTATCTAACCGATATGCGCTCCAAGATTGTGAACAGAAAAACACTCAATCAGATTGCGCTTAAGATCGGCTTGAAATCTATCATGAAGTTCAATGAACAAGATTATTACCTACGAAATTCATTAATTTTTGGCAATGCACTCGAAGCGCTCATAGGCGCCATTTACATCGATAAAGGATATGCCACCACGCGAACCTTTCTTCGTAAACGGATTCTCATACCGTTTGTTGATATTGAATTGCTCGAAAACATCGAAGTCAATATGAAAAATAAACTCATAGGTTGGGCCAGTAAACAAGGCAAGACGATTGAATTTGTAGTGCTCGAAGAAACTATGGAAAAAGGTCGGAAACAATTTACAGTCGGGGTGCTTTATGAAGATGAAATTATCGCTAAATCGATAGCGAGTAATAAAAAAGAAGCGAGTAAAATAGCGGCTGAAGAAGCCATCAAAAAATTAGCATTGGTTTAAACAACCAAGCACAAAACATAGTATACAATATGAAATTTACACCGTCCGAACTCAAGACCTCGCAATTCCATCAATACCTTTTAGGCGCTATCTCACCGCGACCAATCTGCTTCGCATCCACCATCGATAGTGATGGTCAAGCCAACTTATCGCCATTTAGCTTCTTCAATGTCTTCGGCAGCAAACCACCCATATTAATTTTTTCACCTGCCCGACGAGTGAGGGATAATACCATTAAGCACACCCTCGAAAATTGTATCGAAACCAAGGAAGTGGTTATCAATATGGTCAATTACGCTATTGTGCAGCAGATGAGTCTTAGTAGTTGCGAATATCCAAAAGGGGTGAGCGAGTTTGAAAAATCAGGACTCACACCCATCGCGTCTGAATTCGTTAAACCCTTTCGTGTGAAAGAATCACCGGTGCAGTTTGAATGCAAGGTTCTTGAAGTGAAAGAAACAGGTAGCGAAGGCGGAGCAGGTAATCTGATTATTTGTGAAGTGTTGATGATGCATATCAATGATGATGTCTTAAACGAACATCAGCAAATCGATCCGCATAAGATCGACCTCGTAGCCCGTATGGGAGGCGATTATTATTGTCGTGCGAGCGGCGATGCTGTTTTCGAAGTGGCGAAACCCAATTTAAATTTAGGGATCGGTATCGACGCCTTACCGACACATATCAAACACAGCAAACTATTGACAGGCAATCATCTTGGACAATTAGCAAACAGCACCTCGATTCCTGAAGTGAATGTAGATTTCAGCATAGATGCCTCTAAAAATCCTGAAGAAGTGGCCAAAGAATATCTCGACAACCACGATGTTGATATGGCATGGCAAGTGCTTCTGCATATGAAACATGCATCGCTAAGTTACCCTGAATAACGATCATCAAGAACCTGTATAACACAATGACGAATATGATGTACGCTGCTTCGCAACAATCGGAACTGGTTGCTGGCGCCAAACAATTGCTTCACACTGAAGTTGCGCCCGAACATCTTGCGCAGCTCAAAGACATTTTAAATTTTGCCGATTGGACATATTATGTCAATGATAATCCTGTCTTAGCCGATGCGGAATACGATGCCTTGTTTAAAAAATTGAAGGTGCTCGAACAACATCATCCGTCCTTAATCACACCCGATTCTCCCACACAACGAATTGCGAAAGGATTAAACAAAGACTTCCCTTCTGTGGCTCATTTGGTGCCAATGTTAAGTCTTGAAAATAGTTATGATGCCGAAGACCTATTAGATTGGGATCGCAAATGCAGAGAGCTAAGTGGACAAGAAAATATTGAATATTGTGTGGAACCGAAATTCGATGGCGCTAGCATTTCACTTATCTATGAAAACGATTTGTTGCTCCGAGGTGCTACACGAGGCGATGGCGTGCAAGGCGATGATATCACCAATAATACAAAACAAATTCGTTCGGTGCCGCTGATGGCATCGCTTTCGAAATATCATATCCGTCAGATCGAAATCAGAGGTGAGGTTTTGATCAATAAAAAATCATTCACACAATACAATGAAAAAATAATCGCTGACGGACTCGCGCCTTTAGCTAATCCTCGTAATGCAGCATCAGGCTCCTTGCGGATGAAAGACCCTAATGAGGTGGCGAAACGCGGACTTGATGCCTTTCTATATAATGTGAGCAATTTGACATTGACCGAAAATGAATCCTATCCAAAGGAATTCAGTACACATTATGACACCTTGAAAACATTGGAATCGCTTGGATTTAAAACCTCATTCTCAACTACGCGACTGATACACGGAATTGCCACTGTCATTGATACTTGTTTGGAATATGAAAATAGACGAGATGAACTTCCGTATGAGATTGATGGTATGGTGATCAAAGTAAACCGCATGGATTTGCAGGATAAAATCGGACAAACTTCCCATCACCCTCGTTGGGCCATCGCCTTTAAATTCAAGGCGCGACAAGCGACAAGCAAATTACTGAATGTAGAATATCAGGTAGGTCGAACAGGCAGTGTGACACCAGTGGCAAAAATTGAACCTGTGTATGTAGGTGGTGTCACCATCAGTTCCTTATCTCTTTTCAATCAGGATGTCGTGAAGGAAAAAAACCTGATGCTGGGCGATACGGTCTTGATTGAACGGGCCGGTGATGTGATACCGTATGTGGTAAAATCATTTCCTGAACTCAGAGATGGAAGCGAGCAAGTCATTGACTTTCCTACGCATTGTCCTGTCTGTTATGAAGTGCTTTATAAACCTGCAGAAGAGGCCGTGTGGCGTTGTACCAATATCAATTGCGAAGCACAGGTCATAGAAAAAATCGCGCATTTCGCCTCCAAAGATGCCATGGATATCAGGGGATTAGGTGACGCCCTGGTACGAAAATTTTTTGAACAGGGTTATCTGAAAAGTATCGCTGGCATTTATTCGCTTCCTTTCGAGCAGATGAAATCGATGGAAGGTTTTGGTGAAAAATCCATGAGCAATCTGGCGGAAGCCATCGAAAAATCAAAAACCCAACCGCTGAACCGTTTACTGTTTGGCTTAGGTATTCGTTATGTGGGTGAAACAACGGCTAAAACACTGACCCGACATATTTCGCATATCGCTGATTTGTATTCCATGCGTATCGAACAACTTTGTACGTTTGAAGATGTGGGTATCAAAGTAGCAGGTTCCATCGTCGATTTCTTTTCACATCCCGACAACCGCAAATTGATTGACGAACTTGAAGCCTGCGGTTTGAACTTCAAGAATGAATTGAAACAAGAAATTGTGAGTGGCGGACTGGCAGGAAAAACATTTCTTTTCACCGGCACACTCACCATGAAACGAAACGACGCCGAAGGAATGGTAGAAGCCAAAGGCGGCAATATATTGGGCAGTGTCAGCAGCAAACTCAATTATCTTGTGGTCGGTGCCGATGCTGGCAGCAAACTCGAGAAGGCCAAGAAATTGGGCACCATCAATATCCTCACAGAAGAGGAATTCATGACGTTGATTGAAAGTTAATCTCACATTAAACTAGTAGCCGTCTCACAAATAATTTTTATGCCCGACGACAGGCTATGTTGCATCTGATAAAAACCTTACTTTTGCGGCATGAATTTCAGACCCTCGCGCTTTGAGATATTACCCAATATTGTCAAAAATTTATTGATCATTAATGGTTTGCTATTTTTGGCAAGCATCGTCTTCGGCAAGCAAGGCATTGACCTAACTGAGTTTTTGGCGCTACATCACTGGAGCTCTGAAAAATTCAGATGGTGGCAATTGGTCACACATCTATTTATGCATGGCGATGTGGGTGGCGTCGGGGCCAATTATGAAGCCGGCTTTATGCATCTCTTTTCCAATATGTTTGCCTTGTGGATGTTCGGCTCTATTCTTGAAAATACCTTCGGGCCTAACCGCTTCCTTTACTTCTATCTGCTATGTGGTGTAGGCGCCTCCATTCTTCATCTAGGTGTGGTGACTTGGCAACTGAACGGTGTGCAGGATGTGGTAGCACAATTCAATCATCCGATGACGCTCGATCAATTCAGTGCCTACCTGAACTCGCATCATTATTCGAGAAACTCACAACTGGGTGCTATGCTCTTCGATATCAAACAGCAATGGGCCGCTGCTGGCTCAGTTAGTCCTAGCTTTATGCAATCGGTTTCGATTGAATTGCAAAAATACCTGACTATGCAACGCGATATACCTACCGTCGGTGCATCGGGTGCTGTGTTCGGTATCCTCTTTGCGTTCGGTTATCTATTCCCCAACACAGAGCTATACTTATATTTTATTCCCATTCCGATCAAGGCAAAATACTTTGTGGCATTTTATGCTATCTTTGAATTGTATGCAGGTATACGCAATAGCGAAAGCGACAATATCGCTCACTTTGCTCATCTGGGCGGCATGCTAGTTGCCTTCATCATCATCAACGTGTGGAATAAAACAAACCGAAAAAGTCTCTACTAAATGGGCATCTTCAATTCAACATCTATTTTCAAGTTTACATCCAAAAGCGATATCATCAAGATCGTATTGGTTGTGGCCATCCTGTTTGTGCTGCTGCAATTTATCCGTATCAGTATGTTGATTAATTCAAACAGTGATGCCGATTTTTATACGTATCTCTGGAACAAGCTGAGCATCCCTTCGGATATGAAATCATTTGTTAGTCAGCCATGGAGCCTGTTTACCTACTTCTTTCTCGACGGTGATTTCTGGGGTATAGTTGCCAATATGATCTGGCTTTGGATCTTCGGCACCGTCATCGAAGACCTGAGAGGACCCAACCGCATTCTTCCCATCTTTGTCATTGGTGGTATCGCAGGGGGCATCTTTATGCTGGTCTTAGGTTTACTCAAACAAACACCGCCGCAACTTTTTACCGGTGCTTCTACCTGTGTGATGGCTGTGGCGTTTGCGGCTGTATTCTTCAAACCATCGTATAAGTTTTGGGCCTTGTTTGGTGTGGGTATTCCTATTTGGGTATTAGTGATGCTGTTTGTCGGATTGAAGATGGTGTCGATTCAGTTATATAATATACCAAGTCTCTTCCTTTTATTGGGCGGGATAACGATAGGTCTGCTGTACAATAATATTCTTTCAGGCTTTTTTGAAATGTGCACGCATCTATTAAAACAAAGTGGCGCCATGATGGATAATAAAAATTTTGTATTGAACAAGGAGACGAAAGCCCGCACTCGTGCCAATAAAGATATTCCGTTTAAGCATATTCATATGTCGCCATCACGCATTGATGCAATACTCGACAAGATCAGTGAACGTGGCATCAATGCCCTTACGAACGAAGAACGTCGTTTGCTCGACGATTATAGCAACAGTAAAAAAGAAAGCTAAGCATTGAGAAAATTTTTGAAATATAGTCTCCTGCTTGTCAATATATTCTTTGCTCTTTTACTAGCATCCACCAAACTCATTCCATTTTCTAATCCGTATGAATATACGTTTTTGGGCTTACTAGGACTCTTCGTGCCGGTATTAGTATTTATTAATGTGCTCTTTATTTTCATTTGGCTATTCAGCCGAAAGTTCCTGTATATTCTCTTGCCCGTAGCTGTGATTTGGTTTTCGTGGAATGTGTTCAGTGTTATTTTTGCCACCAATTATGAGGCTGTTCAAGACTTTAGCAATGCAAAGGACAAGTTTACCGTAATGAGCTACAATGTACGCTTATTAGATTTGTATCATTGGAATAAAGACAAGAGTACCCGTAAAAAAATCATCAGTTTTTTCAAGAAAAAAAATCCGAGTATTCTTTGCCTACAGGAGTTCTATTCCAATAACGATTCTGTCGGTGTCAATAATATTCGTGCTATTCAATATTCTTGTCATTACGAATATGTGGCTGAATGTAATATGCATGTATCAAAACGTGGTAAATGGGGCAGCATCATTTTTTCGCATCTGCCTATTGTCAATACAAAAAACTATCAGGTAGATGTGCAAGGAAATAACCTGTTGCAAAAAGCTGACATCGTGTTTAATAAAGATACATTTTCAATTTTCAACCTTCATCTAAAATCGAATCGTTTCAGTATCAAAGAAGCCGCGTTGGTGAATAAGGAAGACCTCCCCGACTTAACAGACAGTATGATTGAGCAATCAAAATCGATCTTTATGAAGTTGCAGGATAATGCGGTGAACCGAGGACTTGAAGCCGATTTGGTGGCTTCTATTCTTTCGCAAAACAATAAGCCCTTGATACTTTGCGGCGATTTAAATGATATCCCGAGCTCCTATGTTTATTTTAAAATTAAAGACACCCTCAGTGATGCCTTTCTTGAAAAAGGTTTCGGTTTGGGAAAAACATACCGCAACACCATACCCATACTTCGTATCGATTATATCTTTCACGACAAACAATTTGGCTTGCAGGGATTTGAAAAATTTGATGTCCCCTATTCAGACCACGAACCGTTGATGGCAAATTTTACTATCTTTCGCGATAGGAATTCCATCAATCATTAATTACGTCAATAACCACTAATTTATTGAACCTACTGCGATGTCCGGTGACACGGCAAGCTCTTCAATGTACGATCGTTACCAAAGGTATAAAATTGATGATGGTCAGGAAAAAAATCATTCTAAGCGGCATCTTACGAAGCAGTGATTGCGTGCATCTTGTCATGAATGGCGTACCGTGTTTGTTGGTAGAAGCCTGTATCGATGATCTAGAATTTTTAGGGTACCACATTATACATTTCGCTGAGGCGAATAATACATTTAAAACGAAGTACAGCGGTCTAAACAAGCAATCATTTGCTGGGTATGGCGCTTAGCTAGTGCGGATGGATTTCAGTCTGAGTGCAGAACGTGCATTCAAACAAACAGCAAGGCCTCGTTTATACAAGGTGATGTGTACTTATCGGCGTGAAGGGATATGTTGATTGTACACTGCATCAAACTGCTGCGCTACACTATCGTACGAATAAAGAGCCGTGGCTTGTTGAGAAATAGCTGACAAATCAAAGGTTGGGTAGTTATTTATCAGATCACGCATCTTGCACACGAGATCATCTGTATCACGCACATTCACTTTATATCCGTTGGCAGCATGTATGAGTTCCTTTACACCGCCGACATTCGTAACGATAGCAGGCCGTCCGCAACATAAGGATTCCAATACCACACAGGATTGACTTTCTGTATCACTGAAGATGATGAGCGCATCACTTTCTTTCATCGCGGATGCTACTTGCTTGTATGGAATTTCACCGTCAAAAAAAACGACCTTGTTGAGCAGCTGCTTTGATTGAGCCAATTGATAAAATTCCTCTTCAATACGACCGACAAACTTCATACTGAAATCCTGACGCTCTTGCCATAACCGTTCTGTCGCCTCAATGATACCGCCCACATTCTTCAATGGAATCATATTTGAAATATGAATGAAGCGGAAACTTTTTTTGGGTAATGGCTCAGCAAACGTAAAGAGATGTGTATCCACCACATTGGGTATCACAGTATAGGGTTTTTGTACTACCCAGTGATTGATGTCTTTACCCAGACTATCACTGACGGTTGTCAATACATTGGCGTATTTAAATACAAGGCGTGTGGCATAACGGAAAAAGAAATGTCTGCTTTTGAAATGATCATCGCTAGAGGCATTGTAAATACCATAATGTTCGGTAACGAGATAAGGCACCTTGTATACCCATTTATAAAATAGTGCTACAATACCAGCCTTGATGGGTATTTGCACGTGAATAAGCGCAGGCCTACCATGGAGACGAATAAAGCGAAGATGAATCAAAAAGAAATTCAATAACCCGAGCAGATGATAGAACCAGTGATCTCGTTTGACATGATTCGTATAGATATGTTCAGTCAACTTTTCATTACGAATCATTTTCGTATAGGCCTGCGTGGGTTCAGGACCGATATGTTTATGAACATACAAGACATCGATCGAATGATTTTGTGACACAGCCTCAGCGTGACGTTGAATAAAATCACCATCATACGGATTTGTATCATTGGGATACCAACTGCATAACCAAAGAATGTTTAATGCCATGTGCGGGTGAAATTACACAGCCCTGCCGAAATATATTCGATTTGATACGAATTAATATGTTGAGGACGAGCAGTATTTTTTTAATCCCACTGGTGCAGTGTATTCTAAGCACAACGGCTGGCACAGGTTTGTAACCTGTGACCCGCTAGAATAAGGTATGATTTGGCGAACGCTTATTGTGTAAATATCGCGCTACGCCTCGGTTCGTGTCCCCACGAACCGAAATTGTGAATAGAAGGGATGTTTCGTGAGGACACGAACCATGGCGATGTAAGAATACTCCATTACTCTTTGAAAGTAGGTCTATACATCCGCAACGTCCGACAGTTTGGTTGGAGGAAAGCGATGTATATGTTTGTCAAGACGATGCAGGGAAGAAAGAAGCTAAGTACCTATTTTTTTACCCCTATCAAATCATATAAAGCGGGCTATCATGGCTCACTTTCTTCAATTACATCTTATAGGAAATTATGTCGCTGAATTAAATGCACATTTCTACACATTAAATTATGAATAGAAAAAAATACACGAATTGAGTTCGGATGAATATCGAAATTAATTCAGATTACTAATTTCACAACCCTTACTCAAACTACAGTGAGCCTGTTTTAGATAATTACATAATGATTTGATCATTGCGTTCTGCAAATCAAAGAGCTATTCATAATAACGTAACAACCTCATAAGATTGAGGTAACATAGGGACTGAATCTTTGTACTTCCTTTACAAAAAAAGAAACAAATCCCATTCAATACACAAACGTAGTTTATGAAACAAATCAACAGACTCTTCTCCTTCCTTCTCATGCTGCTGTGCCAGCAGGCGGCTGCACAATCCACCTTTACAGAGTGGAATTTCAATTCTAATCCACCGGATGTCAGTAATAGCACAGGCTCCACACTCCCATCTGTTGGAACTGGCACGTTTACCCTAATAGGCGGCTTAACACAAGCTTTTTCTTCCGGATCTGCCAATGGGGGCTCATCTGACCCTGCTCTCACAGACAATACAGGTTTGCAAACAAGCGCGTTTGCCGCTCAGGGAACAAACAATAAGACATGTGGTATACAGTTCCGGGTTTCTACTGTTGGTTATCAACAAATCGTTTTGAATTATGATTTACGACACAGTAACACATCCAGCCGATTTGAACAGGTTCAATACACCACCGATATCACCGCTCCTGTGCCGGTATGGGTTGATGCCACAATGTTTGATGGCAATGTGGGTGATACATGGTTTAAAAACAGAACGATTGATCTGTCATCGGTCACCGCACTCAATAATAATCCAAATGCCGCCTTCAGGGTTGTGAGTACGTTTGAACCATCCACCACTGCGTATGCACCTACAAACATAAGCAGTTCCTATGCAGCTTCTGGCACATGGCGTTTTGATATGGTTGAAGTAAAAGGGCAAACTACAGGTAATGATATTACGCCACCCATAGCGCAATCGTATTATTTTAAAGATGCCACACATTCCGTCATCGTGCTGAGTGAAGCTGTTTCTAACAGTACGGCCACCAATCTGTCAAATTATAGTTTCAGTCCGGTGTTGACAGTTACCAACAGCAACTTATCTATCAGTGCTGATAGTATATTTCTCGAACACGCTGCCTTTGTTGATGGTACTCCGTATACATTGACTGTGACAAGTATTCAGGATCTGGCAGGAAACACGATGAATGCTGCAACCTTCAATACCATTTTTAATGGACTGATACCGAATCTGGTGATTACTGAGATTATCCACTCGCCGAATGATATTGAAATGATCGAAGTGTATAATGCAGGTTTGCAATCTGTTCCATTAGGAGGATTAAGCTGGGCAATAGGAACAACAGGAGCGTTCCCTATCATTAACTTGCCCGCCGGCGCCAAGGCTGTTTTCGCAACCAGTCCGGTTACAGCATCTGCCACTTTAAATGTAGCCACTGTATATACCATCTTAGCCGGGTTAGGTTCTTCAAACGACAATCTGGTGATTAAGAATTCGCTAAACCAAACAGTGGACAGTGTCCAATATTTTGTAGGAATCAATGGATGGCCTATTGCACCAAGTGGTGTGTATGGATATTCAATCGAATTGACAAACGCCGCATCAGATAATTCCGCAGGCATCAATTGGGTAGTACCCGCGAATCAGGTCACACCTCAACCTGTTGCAGGTATCGTCTTAGGTACACCAGGTGTATATCCTGCACCGATTGTATCGAATCTAAATCCAACAGTCGTTTTTAGCGGTACTAAATTAAATACTAATGAAAACGCAGGCACTGTTTCAATTACCGCTACCTTGAACAACGGTAATTTTTTCAGCAGTTCAGTGAATGTGTCAATCCTTTCCATGAGCACTGCCTCACAAGCTAACGATTACACGGTTGCAAACTCGTTGAGTCTTTCATGGCCTGCCCTTTCAAATGGTGTAGCACAAACAATCAACTTTACCATCAATAATGACCTGCTACCCGAAGATGCAGAATACATTATTCTTAGGTTTACAAATCCAACGAATGTGTCACTGCCATCAGCAAACTACTTCACCATTATGATTAATGACAATGATAAAGTAGCGGACATCGCAAGTGAATCAATCAAACTAAATTATGTAAGCTCCTTTAGCAATGGCACAGCAGGTAGCAACTCGGCTGAAATTGTAGCTTATGATGCCTTATCCAAAAAATTGTTTATTGCCAACTCGATCGGTGGCAAACTAGACATTGTCGATTTTTCAAATCCTTCCGTCCCAACACTACTTAGTTCAATCAGTATGGCTCCTTACGGAAATATCAACTCGATCTCTGTAAAAAATGGTATCGTTGCGACTGCTATTGAAAACATCAGCCCACAACTAAATGGCAAGGTTGTTTTCTTCAATTCAAACGGAACCTATCTCAATGAGGTTGGTGTTGGCGCGATGCCTGATATGATTACATTCAACACGAGTGGAACAAAAGTGATCACAGCCAATGAAGGTGAACCAAATACGGCTTATACCAGCGATCCGTTAGGTACGATTTCAATTATTGATATCTCAGGAGGCATTGCTTCATTGAGTGCAGCCAATGTTACAACGTTAGATTTCACTGTCTATAATAGTCAAATCAGTAGCTTGAAAGCAGCCGGCATCCGTATTTTCGGACCTGGAGCCACAGTCGCCCAAGATATGGAACCTGAATATGTCACTGTATCGAATGATGATAGCAAAGCATGGGTAAGTTGCCAAGAAAATAATGCGTTGGTGGAAATCAATTTGCTCACAAATTCCATTACTTCTATTTTGCCTTTAGGTACTAAAGATTTATCATTAACCGGAAATGCAATAGATGCCAACGACCAAGGTGGTCTCATACAAATGGCTACTTGGCCTGTTAAATCATTTTATATGCCGGATGCGATTGCCTCTTATTCAGTCGGTGGAACGACCTATGTGATTACAGCAAACGAAGGTGATGCAAGAGAATATACCGGTTATTCTGAAATTGGCAGAATGAGTTCTTCGACTTATCCCTTAGATCCAACAGCCTTTCCGAATGGCGATGTCATTAAAGCGAATATTGGGCGATTAAATATTACGATGGCCAATGGTGATTCCGACAACGATGGTGACTTTGATGAAATCTACACCTATGGCGCCCGTTCAATTACAATCTGGAATACCACCACCGGTATGAAAGTTTGGGATAGCGGCGATGATTTTGAAATGATTACAAGTCAGCATCCACAATTGGCAGCCTTATTCAATGCGAGTAATGCGAATAATACGTTTAAAAACAGAAGCGATGATAAAGGCCCGGAGCCTGAGGGCATTACGATCGCAACTATTTATAATAAGGTATATGCCTTTATCACTTTAGAGCGAATTGGCGGATGCATGGTGTACGATGTCACCGACCCTAGCAATCCTATCTACGTAGATTATAAGAATAGCAGGAACCTTACTACATATGGTGGCGATAACGGCCCTGAAGGTATCATCTATATTAAAAATGAAGAAACAAGTAATGGCAAATCATATGTATTGCTGGCCAATGAAATTTCTTCTACGATATCGGTTTATGAAGTTGATGTGACCAATATACCTTATACCACACTGAATGTAAAAGCCTTCCTAGAAGGATACTACAGCGGTTCGGAAACGATGCAACCTGTTCTTCAATATAATCAGGGAGTTACACTTGATACCACGCTATGCGACAGCGTTACAGTGGCTCTTTATAGTCCATCCAACATAGCAACCAATACACCTGGACCTTATACACCGGATTATACATTCAATGCGATTGCCACCACTAAGGGAATCAGCATCGCTCAATTTCCAGCTTCATTGGAAGGTACTTCATATTGGATTTCACTTGAACACCGCAATCATATCAGCACATGGAGTGCAAACCCGGTTACCATACAAGAATATACAACGTATGATTTCAGCAACGCGTCTAACAAAGCTTATGGGTCTAATATGAAGGAAGTCAGTGCTGGCGTATGGGCTTCGTTTTCGGGCGATATCAATCAAGATGAAAATGTCGACTTGCTTGATCTATCTATACTTGACAGCAGTATTTCAAATTTCGATTTTGGTTACGTTTCCACAGATATCAATGGTGATAGCAATGTGGATTTATTGGACAATCCGATTATTGAAGAAAATATCAATCAGTTTATATTCTCGGTGCATCCGTAAGGGATAAAGCACAGGCAAAGGAGAGGTCAAATCTTCTTGCCGCATCTATTGCCTTCATCCTTTGTAACTATTGAAAAGCGAGTCATCTTGGCTCGCTTTTTTGACATGGAATTACCCCGCTAGTGCATTCTAAGCACAACGGCTGGCGCAGGTTTGTAACCTGTGCTCCGCTAAAATAAGGTATGATTTGACGAACGCTTATTGTGTAAATATCGCGCTAGTGTATTCTAAGCACAACGGCTGGCGCAGGTTTGTAACCTGTGCCCCACTAGAATAAGGTATGATTTGACGAACGCTTATTGTGTAAATATCATATCATCAGTATTGAGTAAGAATACTCCATTACTCTTTGAAAGTAGGTCTATACATCCGCAACGTCCGACAGTT